>JACNFT010000045.1:0-6416 GCA_014384505.1 Cryomorphaceae bacterium
GGTTTAGGAGATATAGGGCCTGAAGCATCAAAACCAGTAATGGAAGGGAAGGGATTATTGTTTAAGATTTTTGCTGATATTGATGTTTTTGATATTGAAATAGATGCAAGTGACATTGATACATTTGTTCAAACAGTAAAAGCTATAGCCCCTACTTTTGGAGGAATTAATCTGGAAGATATAAAAGCACCAGAATGTTTTGAAATTGAAAGAAGATTAAAAGAAGAACTTGATATTCCAGTAATGCATGACGATCAGCATGGAACAGCTATTATTTCGGCAGCAGCTTTATTGAATGCCTTAGAAATTGCCAAAAAAGATATTTCAAAAATTAAAATTGTGGTTAATGGAGCTGGAGCTGCAGCTATGTCCTGTTCAAAATTATATTTATCCTTAGGTGTAAAAAAGGAAAATATTGTTATGTTGGATAGTAAGGGAGTTATCAAAAAAAATAGAGAAGGACTTGAAGGTAATAAGGCAATTTTTGCAACTAAAAGAAAGTGTGATACGCTTGATGAAGCTATGAAAAATGCAGATGTTTTCTTAGGCCTTTCAGTAGCAAATATTGTAACAACAGAAATGGTTCAGTCAATGGCAAAACGGCCAATTGTGTTTGCTTTAGCTAATCCTGATCCTGAGATTTCATACAAAGAAGCCATGGCTTCTCGTGATGATATTATTATGGCAACAGGAAGATCTGATCATCCTAATCAGGTGAATAATGTATTAGGTTTTCCGTATATTTTTAGAGGTGCCTTAGATGTTAGAGCAACTGAAATAAATGAAAACATGAAGTTGGCAGCCGTAAAGGCAATTGCTAATTTAGCTAAGGAAACGGTATTAGATGAAATTAATTTAGCCTATGATGATAATACTTTGTCTTTTGGTTCCGAATACATTATCCCTAAACCTTTAGATCCTAGATTGATTACTGCTGTAGCTCCTGCAGTTGCTATGTCGGCAATTAGAAGTGGGGTAGCAAAGCTAGAAATTCCAGATTGGAATAAGTACCGTGAAAGTTTAAAAAAACGATTGGGTTTAGATAATAAGTTAATTAGAAACTTAACTACAAGAGCAAAACGAAACCCTAAAAGAGTAGTTTTTGCTGAGGCTGAACATTATAAAATATTAAAGGCTGCTCAACAGGTAAGTGATGAGGGGATTGCAATTCCAGTTTTATTAGGAAGAAAACAGAAAATCATTGATTTAATTGAGGAATTTTCTATTGATTTCGAGAATTTAATTATTATTGATCCTAAAGATGAGTCACAAAAAAAGAAGAGAGATGAGTATGGTGATATTCTTTGGCAAAAAAGGAAAAGAAAAGGGCTTACTCAGTTTGAAGCCAGGAAGTTAATGCGTGAGCGTAACTATTTTGGGTCAATGATGGTAGAAACTGGAGAGGCAGATGCTTTAATTTCTGGGATTTCTAGGAATTATAGAACTACAATTAAACCTGCCCTTGAAGTTATTGGTAAGCTAGATGGTGTGAAGAAAGTAGCCGGGATGTATATTATGAATACTAAGAAAGGAACGCTATTTTTAGCTGATACAACTATTAACACGAATCCAACAGTTGAAGAATTAGTTGATATGAGTGAAATGATTGCTAAAACAGTTAAAAAATTCAATATAACACCAAGGTTAGCTTTGTTATCGTATTCTAATTTTGGCTCTACAAGAACTGAAGGATCTTCCAAAATGGCAAAAGCAACTGTTCTTTTGAAAGAAAGAAATCCAAATTTGATAGTAGATGGTGAGATACAGGCAGACTTTGCTTTAGATGTGGAGAAAACAGCAGCCATTTTTCCATTTTCAGTACTAGCAGAGGAACAAGCAAATACATTAATTTTTCCTAATCTAGAATCAGGTAATTTAGCTTATAAATTAATACAAGAAGTTGCAGAGGCTGATTCAATTGGTCCTGTTTTAGTTGGTATGAAAAAGCCAGTACATATCTTGCAGTTAGGTTGTACAGTTCGTGAAATTATTAACATGGTAACCTTGTCGGTTGTTGATGCTCAAATAAAAAAATGATAACACATATACACGGAAAACTATTAGAAAAAACACCAACTTATGTAGTTGTTGATGTGAATGGGGTAGGCTATAAAATCAAAATCTCATTACAAACATTCTCAGCAATTGATGGCGAGTTGTGTAAGTTATATACTCACCTTTCAGTAAAAGAGGATTCGCATACTTTATTTGGTTTTTTTGAAGAAAGTGAACGTCATTTATTCCGAAATTTGATTTCTGTTTCTGGGGTTGGTCCAAGTACTGCTCAAGTAATACTATCAACCTATTCTCCCCAGGAGATTATTCATCATATAACTACTGCTGATGTAAAAGCGGTACAAAGTGTAAAAGGTATTGGTGCGAAAACAGCTCAAAGAATTATTATTGACTTAAAAGATAAGGTCGCTAAAGGAATGCCTACATCTGATTTAATGTTTGATTCAATAGACAATACTATTAAGGAAGAAGCGTTATCTGCACTACTAGCTTTAGGATTTGCTAAAAAAGGGGCTGAAAGCAAAATAGATAAAGTATTAAGATCAAACCCTGAAATTGTAACTGTTGAGGATTTAGTGAGAACGGCATTAAGCCAAATGTAATTACTGTATTAGCAATTGAAAACCAAAAGAAATCATAATTTACTTGTATTAGTTTTTGCATTAATTTTCGCAAATACTCATCTGTTGGGGCAATCCTCTGACTCCACTTTGGCGTATCCATTTTTGGGCAATCAAAGCGGAGGTATGTTTATGAATACACCTGGCAATATTAAATCGCAGATTAGTTATGATATTCTGAATAATCAATATAGTCTACAGAATAAAATAGGAGAACTTAAGTTAGGAAGGTCGACTACTTTGGACTTTAAAGAATACCAGCAATATAATATGAAAAATTCTATTGCTGATTATTGGAATGATAGATCAAAAGAACGTACAGGTAATCAGACTTCAGCTTTAGGATTACCTAAATTATTTATTCCTGGTCAGGCTTTTGATAAAATTTTTGGAGGTAATTCTGTTGATATTCGTCCTCAAGGTTCTGCTGAACTTATCTTTGGTTTAAAAATTAATAGATTGGATAATCCTGCTTTACCAGAAGAGCAAAGAAAAACAACTTCATTTGATTTTCAAGAAAAGATACAAATGAATGTGATTGGTAAAATTGGAGATAAACTAAAACTAACTACTAACTTCAATACTGAAAGTACTTTTGATTTTGAGAATCAAATGAAATTGGAATATACTGGATATGAAGATGAGATTATTAAAAAGATAGAAATTGGTAATGTGAGCTTACCTTTAAATGGAACATTAATTACAGGTAGTCAATCTCTTTTTGGTTTTAAAACTCAGTTGCAGTTTGGACGAACAACTATTACCGGTATTTTATCTCAGCAAAAAAGTACAAAATCAGAAATTGAAGTGAGTGGCGGAGCGCAAACATCAGAATTTGATGTGTATGCTGATCAATATGAGGCTAATAAACATTATTTCTTAGCTCATTATTTTAAAGATCAATATGATGAAGCATTAAAAAACTTACCATTTATAAATTCCGGAATAAATATTACTAAAATTGAGGTATGGGTAACCAATAAAACAGGAACTACAAGCGACACAAGGAATATTGTTTCGTTCTTAGATTTAGGAGAAACAAATGGTAATATTTATGATACATCATTCACTTTTCCAAACAGTAGTAATTTCCCTGATAATATTGTTGCAAATGATATGTTTACTTCATTGACTACACAATTTGCTGGAATACGAAATATTAATGATGTAAATAGTACATTGCAATCTACTTCATTGTCAAACGGAACAGATTTTGAAAAGTTAGAAAGAGCAAGAAAACTGTCAGAATCGGAATATTCTTTTCATAGACAATTGGGTTATATTTCGCTTAATCAAGCTTTAAATAATGATGAGGTATTAGCAATTGCTTTTCAATATACTGTAGGTAGTGAGACTTTCCAAGTTGGAGAATTAAGCACAACAGGGCCTACTGCACCAAATTCACTAATTCTAAAATTGTTAAAGGGAACGAATTTTACTCCCTCCTTGCCAAACTGGGATTTAATGATGAAAAATATTTATGCTATTGGAGCTTATCAAATGAGTGAAGATGGTTTTATATTAGATGTAGTTTATGAAAATACTGAAGAGTCAGGGGCTTTAACAAATTATTTAAGTGAGCCGGAAGAAGATTCTATAACTGGAAAGCCGTTAATCAAATTATTAAATTTAGATAGGTTAAATAAGCAAATGAATGTTCAATCTGATGGGGTATTTGATTTTATAGAAGGCATTACGGTAAAATCATCAAATGGCAGGATAATTTTTCCCGTAAGAGAACCATTTGGAAATCATTTAGCGTCTAAATTTGCTAATCCAACTATTGCAGATAAATACTCCTATCAGATTTTGTATGACTCTACTTTAACAGTTGCGCAACAATTTCCCGAAAAAAATAAATTCAGATTAAAGGGTACTTATCAATCGTCATCTGGAGCTGAAATCCGTTTGAATGCAATGAACGTTCCGGAAGGATCGGTTACGGTAACTGCAGGTTCGCAAAAATTAGTTGAGAATCAGGATTATACAGTGGATTATATGTTAGGGCGTGTTACTATTATCAATGATGGAATATTAAGTTCGGGCGTGCCAATCAAAATTTCTTTGGAGAATAACTCTATGTTTGGTATTCAGAATAAAACATTAGTTGGGCTACATGCTGATTATGAAATAAACAAAGACTTCTTGATTGGAGCAACTATGTTAAACCTAACTGAGCGACCATATACAACTAAAATTAATACAGGTGATGAACCAATCTCCAATACAATTTGGGGTTTAGACGCCAATTATCAAACTGAATTACCTTGGTTAACAACCGCTATTGATAAGTTGCCTCTCATTGAAACAAAAGCAAAATCAAGATTTATTGTAACTGCTGAATTTGCGCATCTTATTCCAGGGCATCATAAGGCTGTAGGTGAGGAAGGAGTTTCGTATATTGATGATTTTGAATCCAGCAGAACATCAATTGATGTTAAAAATATGGGAGCATGGAAGCTCGCTAGTATTCCTCAGGGTCAAGAGAATTTATTTGAAAATGCTAATGAAAATAATAATTTGATACTAGGTTTTAAAAGAGCAAAATTAGCTTGGTATACAATTGATCCCTTATTTTTTAGAAACACATCTATTACACCTCCTAATGTAAATAAAAATTTATCATTAGCAAATGGAAATACGATTGCTCAACAATCTTATCATTATGCCCGTGAGGTTCTAGAAACAGAGGTGTTTCCAAATAAAGACCCTAATTTAGGGAGTCAGATAACAAACCTTTCAGTCTTAGACCTTGCTTATTATCCTGAAGAAAGAGGTCCGAATAATTATACTGTCAATGGTATTAATGAATATGGTAAATTAATTACTCCTAATCTAAGTTGGGGAGGTATAATGCGTAAATTAGAAACCAATGATTTTGAAGCTTCAAATATTGAATTTGTAGAGTTCTGGATGATGGATCCATTTAATGATGAGGATGGCTTGTCAAATCATTCAGGAGGTGACATGTATATTCATCTTGGAAATGTTTCGGAAGATATATTAAAAGATGGTTATAAAAGTTTTGAGAATGGCTTACCAACTTCAGAAACAGTTGAGGATGTAGATACTACAGCTTGGGGTAGAGTGCCAACAAATTTTTCCATTGTTGAAGCATTTGATAATGACCCTACTGCTAGAGGATATCAAGATGTTGGTATGGATGGATTAAGAAATACTGATGAGAAACTTTTCTTTGATTCAGTTTATATAAACCAATTACTTACTACTTATGGAGCAACTTCTTTAGCATATGGTAATGCCGTAAAGGATCCATCTGCTGATGATTTTCATTATTTTAGAGGAAGTGATTTTGATGCTAAATCGATAGCAATTTTAGAAAGGTATAAGAATTTTAATAATACGGAAGGAAATTCGGTTACCACAGATAATTCCCCTGAAAGTTATCCTACGGCAGCATCTTCACAACCCAATACGGAAGACTTAAATAGAGATCATACACTTAGCGAAACAGAAAGTTATTTTCAATATAAAGTTAGGTTAGATCCAGAAGAAATGATTGTTGGACAAAATTATATTTCAGATGTTCTGGAAACTAATGTGAAAACAGAAAACGGACAAACAAGAAATATTAAATGGTATCAATTTAGAGTTCCTGTTTATCAGCCAGATAAAGCTGTAGGTGGGATTAGAGATTTTAAATCTATTCGTTTTATGAGGTTAGTGCTTACTGATTTTTATCAACCAATTATTTGCCGTTTTGCAACTTTTGATCTTGTAAGAGGCGAGTGGAGAAGATATAATTTTTCATTAGCTGAG
>JACNFT010000045.1:7005-8622 GCA_014384505.1 Cryomorphaceae bacterium
AAAGTTACAGTAGTCGGTAATCCTAATTTAGCTCAAGTAAAAACTATCATGATTGGGGTTAGAAATCCAAAGAAAAAATCAATAGAAGATACGGATGACGGCTTATCAAAATGTGGTCAAATATGGGTGAATGAATTGAGATTAACTGATTTTGATGAACAAGGTGGTTGGGCTGCAAATAGTAGAATTACTACTCGCTTAGCTGACTTGGGCAATATTACTTTGTCTGGAAATATGAGTACGATAGGCTTTGGAAGTATTGAGAAAAAAGTAAATGAAAGGCAAAAATATAATGCTTATCAATATGATCTCTCATCTACTCTAAATGTAGATGAAATTTTCCCTGAAAATTATGGATTAAAAATCCCTATGTATATAGGTAGGTCGCAAACTATAAAAAACCCTCAGTACAATCCTCTTGACCCTGATATTCTGTTAACAGAATCATTAGAATCATTAGATAGTAAAGTTGAAAAAAATAATTTAAAAAATATTGTTCAGGATTATGTATTAAGAAAAAGCATAAATTTTACAAATGTGAGAAAAACTAAAGTTCAGAAGAAAGGACAAAAAGAAAAAAAAGCTAAGCTGTATGATATAGAGAATATTACAGTTTCTTATTCAAAAAATGAAACTAAAATTCGAAATATAAATACTGAATATAATCGAACAGTAAATTATAGAGGAGCATTAACCTATAACTTTAATGCTCAACCAAAAAATATAAAGCCGTTTTCAAAAATTAAATTTCCAAAATCAGCTTACTTTAGGTTGATTAAAGATTTTAATTTTAATACCATGCCTAAATCGTTCTCTTTTAGAACTAATATTGATAGAAATTATAATGAAATTAAAATGAGGAATTTAAGCAATTCCAATATGCTTATATTTCCTACGTATAATAAATTTTTTCATTGGAATAGATCTTATGAATTGAAATATGATTTGACCCGAACATTAAAGTTAGATTTTGCTGTAAATCAACAAGCAAATATTGATGAGCCAGCAGGAAAATTGGATAGATCTGATCCTTTTTACCAGGATAAGATTGATGCTATTTGGAAAAATGTTTGGGACTATGGTAGAGCGACAAACTATCATCAAACATTTGGCATGAACTATGAGGTGCCCTTAAATAAAATACCAATTGTAAACTTCATATCGCTAAATACTAGATATAATGCAAGCTATAATTGGACAGCTTCTCTTCCTGCAATTTCATACCTTGGCCACCATATTCAAAACTCAAATTCAAAACAATATAATGGTCAAGTTAATTTAACAACCTTATATAATAAGGTGCCTTATTTTAAAAAGCTCAACCAAGGAAGTAGTAGAAGTAGAGGTGGAGCAAATAGCGTAAGGAATAGGCAAGAGCAAGAGGGTGATGATGAGAAAAATAAATTTGAATTTTTAAAACATATGACGCGTTTTGCACTTGGAGTAAAAAATGTGTCAGTTAATTATTCTGAGAATCAAGGTACTTTTTTACCAGGGTATCTTAATCAATCAAAAGTTTTAGGGCAAGATTGGTCCAGCCTTTCTCCAGGCTTGCCTTTTGTTTTTGGTAGTCAGTCCGACATAAGACAATTAGGAGGTAAAAAAGGTTGGATTACA
>JACNFT010000034.1:0-5914 GCA_014384505.1 Cryomorphaceae bacterium
TTCTTGTCTCCTCAAACTTATCGGTTGCCAATCCGCTTAAAAAATGAACTCCTCTGTGTACATTGGAATTTTCATTTTGGTAATAATTGCTTTCGGCAGTAATAACTGATTGAGGTTTTTGAGTAGTCGCTCCATTATCAAAATACACTAAATCCTGTCCGTTTACCTTTCGGCTGAGGATAGGGAATTGGGCTCGTATTTTACTAATGTTTAACATTTACAAACTAAAATCTAAATCAACATTTAGTTTATCTGCTAATAATTTTTGAGCTACTAATCTTACTTCTGAAACAGAAATATTATCAATTGCTTCTGATGCAAATGCATAAGTTAATACCGCTTTTGCCTCTTCCACTCCAATCCCTCTACTTCTCATGTAAAAAAGAGCATCCTCATCCAATTGTCCGATAGTACAGCCATGACTACACTTTACATCATCTGCATAAATCTCCAATTGTGGTTTACTGTCAATAGTAGAATCTTCACTTAGTAAAAGGTTATTGTTCGATTGAAAGGCATCAATTTTTTGTGCATCAGGACGTACCATAATCTTACCGTTAAATACTCCCTTTGATTTCCCTAAATAAACTCCTTTGTACATTTCATTACTTCTACAATGCGCACTTTTATGATCTACAAAAGTATGGTTGTCAGCAAATTGATTATCGTCTAATACAGAAACTCCATTCATATTGCTTTCGCAATTATTTCCGTTTTGTTCAAAATTCAGATTGTTTCTAGTAAAGTTACCTCCAAAAATTAAAGTATTTACATCACAAGTAGAGTTATCTTTTTGATATATATCTACATTGTCAATTAGTATAGAATTTGAAGTATTATTCTGAATTTTATTAAACTCTACATTCGTATTCTTATCACAGTTTATCTGTGTAAAGTAATTCACAAATGCTGTAGAATTATTTAAGTTCTGTATTTTTTCAACAAATTTTATTTCTGAGTTTTCTCCAACAATAATTTGGTTTCTGTATTGTGAAAAATTATTCTCAGTAGTTGTAAAAAATAGAATTTCTATCACCTGTTCAACAACTGTATTTTTAGCTACTGAAATATTGAAACCATTATTACAAAGTGATGCGTTTAAATTCATAATTGCATCATTATTTCTACTCTCAAAATCAGCATAAGCACTAATTGTAACTCCCTTAATTTGAGGAGAGCTAATTAGTTTTCCATCTACAAAAATTAATTGATTTTTGAAAGATAAAGAATGCTTTGAAATTGCTGAAGTATCAATATCATTTCCAGTTTTTTCAATAGAAAAATCCTCAGCAATAATCTTCTTTAAAGAAGTGTATTTCCAATCCTCATCTTTAATTGTAGGAAACCCGTTCTGTAAGAAAGAGTTGAATAGTCCTTTCTTTTCTGCACTTAAATTTAGCGTTTCAGAATAAGATTTTATGTTATTTATTAAGCCCACTGTTTGTCCGCTTCTTTAGTTATCCAATCGTATCCTTTTTGTTCTAGTTCTAAAGCTAACTCTTTTCCTCCAGATTTTACAATTCTACCCTTGTAAAGTACATGTACAAAGTCAGGGACAATGTAATCCAATAATCTTTGGTAATGCGTAATTACAACAGTTGCATTGTCTTTAGTTCTAAGTTTGTTTACGCCATTGGCAACAATTCTTAGCGCGTCAATATCTAAGCCAGAATCTGTTTCATCTAAAATAGCAAGTTTTGGTTCTAACATTGCCATTTGAAAGATCTCATTTCTTTTCTTTTCTCCTCCAGAAAATCCTTCATTCATATTTCTTGATAAATATCCTTTATCAATACTTAACAATTCCATTTTCTCTTTCAACATTTTTAACAAATTCTTAGCTGGCATAGACTCTAATCCTGCCGCTTTTCTTCTTTCGTTAATAGATGTTTTAATAAAGTTAGAAACTGAAATTCCAGGAATTTCTACAGGATATTGAAAGGATAAAAACACTCCTTTATGCGCTCTTTCTTCAGGTGTTAAGTCTAATAAATCTTGTCCTTCAAAATCTATTTCTCCTCCTTCAACTTCATACTCTTCTTTTCCTGCAATTACAGAGGCAAGTGTACTTTTTCCAGAACCATTTGGTCCCATAATAGCATGTACTTCTCCTGCTTTTATTTCAAGGTTTATTCCTTTTAGGATTTGATTGTCTTCAATTCCTGCTTTTAAATTGTTTATCTTTAACATGTTTGTATTTTTAACCTACAGAACCTTCTAGGCTGATTTCTAATAATTTTTGTGCTTCTACTGCAAACTCCATTGGTAATTGGTTGAGGACATCTTTACAATAACCGTTTACGATTAGTGCTATTGCTGCTTCTGTTCCAATCCCTCTTTGGTTACAATAAAATATTTGGTCTTCTCCAATTTTTGAAGTAGTTGCTTCATGTTCTACTTTAGAAGAATTATTCTTCACTTCTATATATGGGAAAGTATGTGCTCCACATTTATCACCCATTAACAAAGAGTCACATTGAGAGAAATTTCTCGAGTTGGTAGCTCCTTTTGAAATACGAACTAATCCTCTATAATTTCCTTCACTTTTTCCTGCCGATATTCCTTTTGCAATAATGGTACTCTTAGTATTTTTCCCAAGGTGTATCATTTTTGTACCTGTATCGTTTTGTTGCATGTTATTGGTAACCGCTACTGAGAAAAACTCTCCAATAGAATTATCCCCCTTTAAAATACAAGAAGGATATTTCCAAGTTATTGCTGAACCTGTTTCTACTTGTGTCCAAGAGATTTTAGCGTTTTTATAACAGATACCTCTTTTAGTTACAAAGTTAAATACTCCACCAACTCCTTCAGCATTTCCTGGATACCAATTTTGTACAGTAGAATACTTTATATTAGCATCATCCATTGCAATCAATTCTACTACAGCGGCATGCAATTGATTTTCATCTCTCATAGGTGCAGTACAGCCCTCCAAGTAACTTACTTGTGATCCTTCATCTGCAATTAATAATGTTCTTTCAAATTGACCTGTTCCCGCTTCATTAATTCTGAAGTAAGTGGATAGTTCCATTGGGCATTTTACTCCTTTTGGAATATAGCAGAAAGAACCATCAGAGAATACTGCTGCATTTAAAGCAGAAAAGAAGTTGTCTCTAGCTGGCACAATACTTCCTAGATATTTCTGCACCAATTCTGGATGATCTTGAATGGCATCAGAAATTGGACAAAAAATAATTCCTAAATCACCAAGCTTTTCCTTAAATGAGGTAGCTACTGAAACAGAATCCATTACTATATCTACCGCTACATTAGCTAATTTATTTTGCTCACCAATAGAAATACCGAGTTTGTCAAACATTGCTTTCATTTCAGGGTCTAAATCATCTAAACTATCCAAAACAGGTTTTTGTTTTGGTGCAGAATAATAAATAATTTCCTGATAGTTCGGTTTAGTATAATTGATGTTTGCCCAATTAGGCTCTTCCATTTCTAACCAAGCTCTATAGGCTTTTAGTCTGTATTCTAACATCCATTCTGGTTCATTTTTTTTTGCAGAAATAATACGCACCACATCTTCAGAAAGTCCTTTTGGAATAGTATCTGACTCTATGTTAGTTGTAAAACCATATTTATATTCGGTTGTAGTTACCTTTTCTAGTAACTTATCTTCCGATTGCTGCCTTTTTTCACTCATTTATTATAATTTTTATAGAGAAAAACTTTCTCCGCAACCACAGGTTCTGCTTGCGTTTGGGTTATTAAATACAAAACCCTTTCCGTTTAGTCCATCAGAAAACTCCAATGTTGTACCTACTAAGTATAAAAAGCTTTTTTTATTGACTAAAAGTTTAATATTATTGTCTTCAATAAGCTCATCATCTTCATTTTTTTTGCCATCAAAGTCTAATTTGTAGCTCAAACCAGAGCATCCTCCACTTTCTACACCAACTCTGACAAATGAATTTTTACTTCCATCACTATCTAGTAAATGTACCAATCTATCTCTTGCTGAATCACTAATATTTATCATCTTATTTTTATTTAATCTAAATATATGCAAAGCTACAAAAATAATATCATTTAAAACCTATCTTTGCCACATGAGTTTACTTGAAGAAAAGTCGCAAAATACCACTCCAATTTCTCAATTAGGAGAGTTTGGTTTAATTGACCATTTAACTAAAAACATTAAGTTAAAAAATGAAAATACAATAAAAGGAGTTGGAGATGATGCTGCTGTTATTGATATGGGAGATAAATACCAATTAGTTAGCACAGATTTATTAGTTGAAGGAGTTCATTTTGATTTGGGGTATATGCCTTTGAAACATTTGGGATATAAGTCAGTTGCTGTTAATGTATCTGATATTTGCGCTATGAATGGTGTTGCAAAGCAGATTACTGTAGGCTTAGCTATGAGTAATCGCTTTACAATTGAAGCTTTGGATGAATTGTATGCAGGAATATATTTGGCCTGCGAACATTATGGAGTAGATTTAGTAGGTGGTGATACTACTTCTTCAACATCAGGCTTAATGATAAGTGTTACAGTACTTGGTGAGGTTGAAAAAGAAAATGTAGTATATAGAAGTGGTGCCAAAATAAATGATTTAGTAATTTGTACAGGAGATTTAGGGGCAGCTTATTTAGGGTTACAGCTTCTAAATAGAGAGAAAGAGATGTTTAATGAGAATCCAACTATGCAGCCTGATCTGACAGGAAATGACTATGTGTTAAAAAGGCAATTAAAACCAGAAGCAGGAGTTAAGTACATTACAATTTTAAAGGATTTGGATATTATACCTACATCAATGATAGATATTTCTGATGGTCTTTCTTCTGAAGTTTTGCATTTAGCGAAATCATCAAAAGTAGGAATTACTATTTATGAAGATAAAATACCTGTTGATTATACAACTATGAATTTGGCAAATGAATTCAATATGAATCCTATTGTTTGTGCTTTAAGTGGAGGAGAGGACTATGAATTGTTATTTACTATTAGTCAAGTGCATTATGATAAATTTAAAAAAGATGCAGATTTCACTATTGTTGGTTACGTGACAGATGCTAGTGAAGGAAATAATTTTATTGCAAAAGATGGGACCTCACATCCTTTAACTGCACAAGGTTGGGATGCAATGAAAAAATAGGTGGACTCATAAGATTTTTATCTTTATTTAATAGGGTTTAAAGTAGTATTTTCATTTGTATTTTATTTTGGGAACATAAGAAATTGATTTTTTATATTTTTTTATCTCGTTTTTCTGCCTCATCTTAGCCAAGAATTAGCAATAAAATAGCATGAAAAAATACTTACTTATATTATTTGTTTTATTTGCCTTTACTATAAAGGGGCAAGTTTCCAATGTACATTTATCCTTTGGAAGTACTGGGGTAGTTCATCCTTCTAATGTATATGAGGGGGATATGATTTCATTTTCTTTCTGGATGGTGAATAGGGGTAATATTCCTTTAGCTTCTTCAATCGAGATGATAATTGCTGTTGAAGATTCTGCTTCTTCTCCTGTTTCTTATGCAACAAGTAGTCTAGGGAGTTTTGTAGATGTTGATTCTATTTTATCCCCTAATGACTCCATTTTTATTGTTATATGGGATCATGTAAGTTCAGCAAGATATGGGTTAGGAGATAATATAGTAGTTATCTGGCCTAATTTTTATTCACCATATCCCTCTACATCTGATGAATTTACAGGAACGATAAATGTAAGTATTTTGAGTTCGGTAGCACAAAAACAAAGTGAAGAATTTAGCATTTTCCCAAACCCTATTATTGAGACAGCAACCCTAAAAACTGTGCAGCCTATAAGTACATTTAGGATGATTGATATTTTAGGAAATGTGGTGCGTTATGCTGAAAATATTCAAGATAATTTTATGGCAATACATAAAAATGAATTAAAGAGTGGCATCTACTTTGTTGAGATAA
>JACNFT010000034.1:6805-8545 GCA_014384505.1 Cryomorphaceae bacterium
TTGTGATACTACTGGTGTTTGGAATCCATGTGTATTAACGGGTATATCTGTGCAAATTGACTCAATAACAAATATGATGTCAGTGATTGGTAATTCTAATCCTGTTTTGATTAGCTCTAATAATCCAAATTTTATGTTTAACCCTGCCTATTATCCTGGATGGTGCCTAACAATTTCAGATTTTATAACAGGTTGCGATACCACAATTTGTGACACAACTACTAATTTTTCATCTTGTTATGATACATCAATAATGAATTTTAATGCTTTTTGTCCGCAAGTGTATCAACCAGTTTGTGGGTGTGATGGTGTTACTTATCAGAATTACTGTTATGCGGGATCTTTTTATGGAATTACCTCCTATACTTATGGCGCTTGTGGAAGTACAGGTACTTCTTGCCAAGCAGATTTTGTATCTATGAATATTGGCTTTAATCCTAATGCTGTACCAGTTGTCATACAGTTTGATGATATATCATCAGGAAATGCAAATAATTGGATTTGGGATTTTGGAGATAATACAACAGGAACAGGGCAAATGCCAGTTCACACTTATAGTATACCAGGGACTTATTGGGCTTGTTTAACGATAGAGGAAATAGATGCAAATGGAAATATAGTTTGTACAGATACTTATTGTGATAGTGTATGGGCGGATACTACTGGAATTAACCCTCCACCATTTTGTTCTGCTGATTTCACATCTACCCAAGTTTCAGCTTCTGATAGTACATTCTTTACTAGCCTTTCTTCAGGAACTAATGCTTCAACATCTTATTTTTGGGATTTTGGAGATAATTCAACCTCTACTGATGAGAACCCTATTCATTTATATGCACAATCAGGTTGGTATTATGTGTGTTTAACAATTATGGATTCAACTACTAATTGCTATGATACTTATTGTGATTATATAAATATTACAATTGGAGGTGGGCAGGGTTGTCAAGCCTATTTATGGAGTAGCCCAGGCTGGATGCCAAATTCTTATGAGTTTTTCGATTATTCATCAGGAAACGCTACTAATTGGTTGTGGGACTTTGGAGATGGAAATACTTCTACTCAACAGAATCCTGTTCATACTTATTCAGCAACAGGTTCTGGTTTCTACCTGGTATGTTTAACTATTACTGAATACGACCCAATAACACAAGCCTTAATTTGTACAGATACTTATTGTGATAGTATTTATTTATCGAATCAACCTTCTTCTTGTCAAGCAGATTTTTATGCACAAGACTTAGGAAACAATGAGGCAATATTTACAAATACATCTTATCCTCAAACAGGAGCAACTTGGTTTGGTTTTGCTGAGGTTAATATTGATTTTGGAGATGGAACAAATGCATTTAACATTGGAGGTACAATAAATCATACCTACCCTAATGATGGGACTTATTATGTATGTGTTGAGGTGGTTGAGTATCACACTGGAGGAAATATTTTATGTACTGACACTTATTGCGATTCAGTAACAGTAACTTCTGGTACTATGCCTTGTCAAGCTGCCTTTTGTGCAATTCAAGATTCTACTGTGATTATTACTCAAAACCCGAATGGGACAACAACTACCACAATTGGGGATGCTTTCTTTTTCTGTGATTTATCTACTCCAGTAAATAACATACAATCTTGGCAATGGGATATGGGAGATAATGGTGCTGGTCAGTATTTGCAAAACACTTCTTCTACCTCACAAATGCCAGTGTATGAATATGATACTAATGGAGTTTATTATGT
>JACNFT010000099.1 GCA_014384505.1 Cryomorphaceae bacterium
AAAATAGGTAAAAAAAAATGAATGTGATTTCATTTTTAATCAATAAATTAATATATTTGCCGCCCATTTTAGTAAAGATATAATATGCCAACAATACAACAATTAGTAAGAAAAGGAAGGACGAATATACAGAAAAAAAGTAAATCGTTAGCCTTAAAAAGCTGCCCTCAAAGAAGGGGAGTATGTACTAGGGTTTACACAACAACACCTAAAAAACCAAACTCTGCGCTTAGAAAAGTTGCAAGGGTGAGATTAACAAATGGTAATGAAGTAAATGCTTACATTGGAGGGGAAGGACATAATCTTCAAGAATACTCTGTAGTATTAGTTAGAGGAGGAAGAGTGAAAGACTTGCCAGGAGTGAGATACCATATCGTTAGGGGTGCTTTAGATACTTCAGGGGTAAGTGAAAGAACTCAGAGACGATCAAAATATGGGGCTAAGAAACCTAAGAAATAATACATAATAAGTAATGAGAAAGAAAAAAGCCAAGAAAAGAATTTTATTAGCAGACCCAAAGTTTGGTAGCGTAACTGTAACAAGGTTTGTAAATAATCTAATGTTAGACGGTAAAAAGAATACTGCTTTTAAAGTATTTTATACCGCTTTAGATAGTATTGCGGCTAAAATTGAAGAGGAAGAAGCGTTAGTAGTGTTTGAAAAAGCACTAGAGAATGTAATGCCTCATGTTGAAGTTAGGTCAAGAAGAATTGGGGGGGCAACTTTCCAAATCCCTCACCCTGTAAGGGAGGATAGAAGAGTTTCTTTAGGAATGAAGTGGATGATTACTGCTGCAAGAAAAAGAAATGAAAAAACTATGGATGCTAAGTTGTCAGCAGAATTGATGGCTGCTTTTAAGGAGGAAGGGACTGCTTATAAGAAAAAGCAAGATGTGCATAGAATGGCAGAAGCAAATAAGGCGTTTTCACACTTTAGATTTTAATTAGAAATGGCTAGAGATTTAAATTACACAAGAAATATTGGTATTGCAGCTCATATTGATGCTGGGAAAACCACTACTACAGAGAGAATTCTTTATTATGGAGGAGTTTCTCATAAAATTGGAGAGGTACATGATGGTGCGGCTACAATGGATTGGATGGAGCAAGAACAAGAAAGAGGCATCACGATTACTTCTGCAGCTACTACTTTAACTTGGGGATATAGAGGGACTGATTATCACGTAAATATTATTGATACTCCTGGTCACGTAGATTTTACAGTTGAAGTAAATAGATCATTAAGAGTATTAGATGGTTTAGTTTTCTTATTTTCTGCTGTTGATGGTGTTGAGCCTCAATCAGAAACAAACTGGAGATTAGCTGATAATTATAATGTACCAAGAATTGGTTTTGTAAATAAAATGGACCGTCAAGGGGCTGACTTTTTAAATGTTTGTCGTCAAGTAAAAGAATTGTTAGGTTCTCATGCATTGCCTTTGCAAATTCCAATTGGAGCAGAAGAGACATTTCAGGGGGTTGTTGATTTAATCAACTTTAAAGGTATTGTTTGGAATGAAGATGATCATGGGATGACTTTTAAAGAAGTTGAAATCCCAGCAGATATTATTGATGAAGCAAGAGAGTATAGAGGTAAGTTGTTAGAAGCTGTAGCTGAATTTGATGAATCTTTAATGGAAAAATATTTTGAAGATGAAAATTCATTAACTGAAGCTGAGATTTTAGCAGCTTTAAGAGAGGCTACTATTTCTGGAAAGGTAATTCCTATGATGTGTGGTTCTGCATTTAAAAATAAAGGTGTACAAGCAATGTTGGATATGGTGATGGAAATTTTACCTTCTCCTCTTGATGTTGAGTCAATTATTGGTGTAAATCCTGATACTGATGCTGAGGAAAGCAGAAAGCCTTCTGTTGAAGCTCCTTTTGCAGCTTTAGCTTTTAAAATTGCAACTGATCCTTATGTTGGTCGTTTATGTTTTACAAGAGCATATTCAGGTGTATTGGAGCAAGGTACTTTTATTTTGAATACAAGAACTGGTAAGAAAGAGAGAATATCTCGAATCTACCAAATGCACGCTAACAAGCAAAATCAAATTGATAGTTTAGAGGCTGGAGATATTGCAGCTTTAGTAGGATTTAAAGATATTAAAACGGGAGATACTTTATGTGATTTAAAAAATCCAATTGTATTGGAATCTATGGATTTCCCAGAGCCAGTAATTGGTATTGCTATTGAGCCAAAAACACAAAAGGATTTAGATAAATTAGGAGTTTCTTTAGGCAAGTTAGCCGAAGAGGATCCTACATTTACAGTAAAGACTGATGAAGATTCAGGACAAACAATTATCTCAGGAATGGGTGAGTTACACTTGGAAATCATTATGGATAGATTGAAAAGAGAATTTGGCGTTGAATGTAATGAAGGTGCTCCTCAGGTAGCGTATAAAGAAGCAATTACGAGTTCCGTTGATCATAGAGAAGTATTTAAGAAACAATCTGGTGGTAGAGGTAAGTTTGCTGATATAAAATTTGAATTATCTCCTGTTGATGCTGATTTTGAAGGTGAAGGTCTGCAGTTTGAAAATGCGATTAAAGGGGGTAATATTCCAAAAGAATTTATTCCTTCAGTTGAAAAAGGATTTAAAATGGCCATGGTTAATGGTGTATTAGCTGGCTTCCCATTGAATACAATGAAAGTTAGATTGTATGATGGTTCTTACCATGATGTGGATTCTGATGCATTATCTTTTGAATTATGTGCTAAGATTGCATTTAAGGCTGCAGCAAAACAAGCTTCCCCTAAGATTCTTGAACCAATTATGAAATTATCAGTTATTACTCCTGAAATAAATATGGGAGATGTAATAGGAGATTTAAATAGAAGAAGAGGGCAAGTTGAAGGGATGGATGATAAAGGAGGGGCCAAAGTTGTAACTGCAAAAGTACCATTGTCAGAAATGTTTGGATACATTACGGATTTAAGAACAATTACTTCTGGTAGAGCAACATCTACAATGGAATTTTTTGATTTTATTGAAGCACCAAAAAATATTTCAGAAGAAGTAATTAAGAAAATTAAAGGAGAATAATTAATATAGCTATGGCACAGAAAGTTAGAATAAAATTAAAATCGTTTGATCATACATTAGTAGATCAATCAGCTGAGAGAATCGTTAAGACTATAAAAAGCTCAGGAGCAATTGTTAGTGGTCCAATTCCATTACCAACGCACAAAAAAATATTTACAGTATTGCGCTCGCCTCACGTTAACAAACAAGCTAGAGAGCAGTTCCAATTAGCTAGCCATAAAAGATTAATGGATATCTATAGTTCATCATCAAAAACAATTGATGCTCTGATGAAGTTAGAGTTGCCAAGTGGAGTTCATGTTGAAATTAAAGTAATTTAAAAAAGAAAAAGATGCCAGGTTTAATAGGTAAAAAAATAGGAATGACATCTATCTTCTCTGAAGAAGGTAAAAACATTCCATGTACAATATTAGAAGTAGGACCTTGTAAGGTCACTCAAGTTAAAACGGAAGAAATTGATGGTTATAACGCTATTCAATTAGGTTTTGCTGATCAAAAAGAAAGTAGAGTTTCAAAAGCTGCTTTAGGTCATTTTAAAAAGGCGGATTCAACTCCTTTGAAAAAATTAATTGAATTCCCAGCAGATACTGATGTTGCATTAGGTGACGTATTGAATGTTGAGATTTTTGAAGAAGGCGATTTTGTAACTGTAACAGGTACTTCTAAAGGTAAAGGTTTTCAGGGGGTAGTTAAGCGTCATAATTTTAGAGGAGTTGGTGATGCAACTCACGGACAGCACAACAGATTGCGTGCTCCAGGTTCTATTGGTGCAGCTTCTTATCCAGCAAGAGTATTCAAAGGAATGCGTATGGCTGGTCAAATGGGTAATGAAAGAATTAAAGTTGAAAACTTACAAGTATTAAGAGTTTTAGCAGATAAAAATATGATAGTAGTTAAAGGAGCTGTTCCTGGAGCTAATAATTCATACATAATAATAGAGAAATAATGAAATTAGCAGTACATAGCATTACAGGAAAAGAAACTTCTAAGAAAGTTGATTTAAGTACAGATGTATTTGGTGTTGAGCCAAACGATCATGCAATCTATTTAGATGTTAAGCAGTATTTAGCAGCTCAAAGGTCTGGTACTCATAAAGCAAAAGAAAGATCAGACGTTAAGGGTAGTAGAAGAAAGCTGAGAAAACAAAAAGGAAGTGGTGCTGCCAGAGTTGGTGATATCAAAAATCCATTGTTTAGAGGAGGGGGTAGAGTATTTGGACCTAGACCAAGAAAATATGACTTCAAAATCAATAAAAAAGTCAAGCGTTTAGCGCGTAAATCTGCTTTATCATATATGGCTAAGGATAAGAATATCATAGTCTTAGAGGACTTCTCTTTTGATGCTCCTAAGACTAAGTCTTTTATTGATTTCTTAAATAACTTTGATCAACTAGATAATAAAACGTTATTAGTGCTTGCTGAGTCAAATAAAAATATATTTTTGTCATCCCGTAATTTAAGTAAGGCAAAAGTGGTATTGGCTTCAGAATTAAATACTTATGATGTAATGAACGCTAATAAATTGATGGTTATGGAATCGTCAATCAACGAAATTGAGAAGAATTTTTAATCTTTAAGTAATGAGTATTATAAAAAAACCGGTAATTACCGAAAAAATGACAGACGCAAGCGAGAAATATAATCGTTTCGCTTTTGTTGTAGATAAAAAGGCAAATAAGATTGAAATCAAAAAAGCTGTTGAAGAAATGTTTGATGTAGCGGTTGATTCAGTTAGAACTATGATTTGTATAGGAAAGAAAAGAGCAAGAGGAACTAAGTCTGGTATGATTGTAGGAATGACAGCTACGTACAAAAAGGCAATAGTAACTTTAGCTGAAGGTGATTCTATAGATTTTTATAGTAACATTTAATAAGATAAAAATGGCATTAAGAAAATTTAACCCAACAACTCCAGGTCAAAGACATAAGGTAGCAATTACTTTTGATGAGATTACTACAGCTAGACCAGAGAAAAGTTTATTAGCTAAGAAGAATAGATCAGGAGGTAGAAATGATACAGGTAAGATGACTATTGAGAATATCGGTGGTGGTCATAAGAAGAGATACAGAATAATTGATTTCAAAAGAAATAAATTTGGTATACCTGCGAAAGTTGCAACTATTGAGTATGATCCTAACAGAACTGCTAATATTGCATTATTGCATTATGTTGATGGTGAAAAAAGATATATGGTTGCTCCTGCAGGATTAGAAGTTGGGATGGAAGTTATTTCATCTAAAGATGCAGCAATTAAGGTTGGAAATACTTTGCCTCTAAGTGAAATCCCTTTAGGTACTGTAATTCATAATATTGAATTAAAACCAGGGCAAGGAGCTATTTTAGTAAGAAGTGCGGGTTCCTATGCGCAACTTATGGCAAGAGATGGTAATTATGCTACTGTTAAATTAGCATCATCAGAAATAAGAAGAATTTTAGTTACTTGTTTAGCTACTATTGGTTCGGTTTCTAATCCTCAACATCAATTACAAGTTTCGGGTAAAGCAGGAAGAAGCAGATGGCAAGGTAGAAGACCAAATGTAAGAGCAACAATTAAAAATCCAGTTGATCATCCAATGGGTGGTGGTGAAGGGAAGCATTCAGGTGGTATTCCAAGAAATAAAAATGGTGTACCTGCTAAAGGATTTAAAACAAGAAATAAGAAAAAACTTTCTGATAAGTATATAATTGAAAGAAGAAAAAAGAAATAATTTATGGCTAGATCGTTAAAAAAAGGACCATTTATACATTATAAATTACAGAAGAAAGTTGATGTAATGAATGAGTCAGGAAAAAATTCAGTAATCAAAACTTGGTCAAGAGCATCTATGATATCTCCTGATTTCGTTGGAAAAACTTTTGGAGTACATAATGGAAGGCAATTTATTCCTGTTTTTGTAACTGAAAATATGGTAGGACATAAGTTAGGTGAGTTTTCTCCAACAAGGACTTATAGAGGTCATGGAACTAATAGAAAAAGATAAGTAAATGGGAGCTAGAAAAAGAATAAAAGCAGACGCAATGAAGGAAGCAAGAAAGAAAATTGCTTTTGCTAAATTGAATAATTGTCCAACTTCACCAAGAAAAATGAGGTTAGTAGCTGACTTAATTAGAGGCTTAGATGCTGATAAGGCATTAGCAGAATTAAAGTTAAATCCAAAAGAAGCTTCAGGAAGATTGGAAAAACTTTTGTTATCTGCTTTAGCTAACTGGGAAGCTAAAAATGAAGGGAAAAGAATGGATGAAGCTAATCTTTATGTTTCTGAAATTACAGTGGATGGTGGAAGAATGTTGAAAAGAGTTCAGCCTGCTCCACAAGGAAGAGCACACAGAATTAGAAAAAGATCTAACCATGTTACTTTAGTGGTAGATAGTAAACAAATAGACACAAAAGAATAGTATGGGACAAAAGACAAACCCAATTGGGAATAGATTAGGTATCATCAGAGGATGGGAATCAAACTGGTATGGTGGTAACGATTTTGGTGAAAAATTAGTAGGTGACGCTAAAATTAGAAAATACTTAAGAGTAAGATTGGCAAAAGGAAGTGTTTCTAAAATTGCTATTGAAAGAACACTTAAGTTAGTAACTATTACTATTCATACTGCTCGTCCTGGTATTATTATTGGTAAAGGAGGACAGGAAGTTGAAACTTTAAAAGAAGAAATTAAGAAAATTACGAATAATGATATTCAGATTAACATCTTTGAAGTAAAAAGACCAGAACTTGAAGCTACTTTAGTTGCAGATAGTATTGCTAAACAAATTGAAGGTAGAGTTTCTTATAAGAGAGCTACTAAAATGGCGATCGCATCTACAATGAGAATGGGAGCTGAAGGAATTAAGGTTCAAATTTCAGGTAGATTGAATGGAGCAGAGATGGCTCGTTCAGAAATGATGAAAGATGGAAGAACGCCATTACATACATTTAGAGCTGATATCGATTATGCTTTAGCTGAAGCACATACTCAGTATGGTGTTCTTGGAATTAAAGTATGGATTTGTAGAGGTGAAATTTATGGTAAGCCTGACTTAATGGCACACTTTAAAGCTCCTAAGAAAAAAGCAAGTACAGGTGGAGGGAAACCAAATAATAGAAGAAGATAGTTTTTAGAACTTAGAATAGAATTAAGAAATGTTACAACCAAAGAAAACAAAATTCAGAAAGATGCAAAAGGGCAAGATGAAAGGAAATGCCCAAAGAGGTAATCTATTATCTTTTGGATCATATGGAATTAAGGCACTTGAAGAATGTTGGATGACTGCTCGTCAGATTGAAGCAGCCCGTATTGCAGTTACTCGTCATATGAAAAGACAAGGTCAAGTTTGGATTAGAATATTTCCTGACAAACCAATTACTAAAAAACCTGCAGAGGTAAGGATGGGTAAGGGAAAAGGAGCTCCAGAATATTGGGCAGCAACAGTAAGCCCAGGAAGAATGCTTTTTGAATGTGATGGTGTAGATATGGAAACTGCAAAAGAAGCATTACGATTAGCAGCACAAAAATTACCAATCAAAACTAAATTTGTAATCAGAAGAGATTTACAAAACTAATAAAAGATGAAAGCACAAGTATTAACAGATATGCCCGAAAATGAACTTCAAGATCTTTTAGCGACTGAAAGAGAGAAGTTAATTAAAATGAAAATGAGTCATGCAGTTTCTCCAATGGAGAACCCTTTGCAAATTAAGTTCACTAGAAAAACAATTGCAAGAGTGATGACAGAACTTTCAAAAAGAAGAAATATTTCAAAATAATAAAGATGGAAAGAAATTTAAGAAAAGAAAGAATAGGTGTAGTTACCTCAAACAAAATGGAGAAATCTATTATTGTTTCTATCGAAAGAAAGGTAAAGCACGCACTTTATGGGAAGTTCCTTAAAAAGACTTCAAAGTTTGTTGCACATGATGAAGAAAACTCTTGTAATGAGGGTGATACTGTAAAAATCATGGAAACAAGACCATTGAGTAAGAGTAAGAATTGGAGATTAATTGAAATAATCGAAAGAGCTAAGTAATATGATACAACAAGAATCAAGACTAAAAGTAGCTGATAATAGCGGAGCAAAAGAAATCCTTTGTATTAGAGTATTAGGAGGAACGAAAAAGCGTTACGCATCAGTTGGTGATAAAATTGTAGGGACAGTAAAACATGCTGTACCTTCTGGAAATATTAAAAAAGGACAGGTTGTAAAAGCTGTTGTGGTAAGAACTAGAAAAGAGGTAAGAAGACCTGATGGATCTTATATTCGTTTTGGTGATAACGCTTGCGTTATTATTGATGAAAATGGACAAATGAAAGGTACTCGTGTATTCGGCCCTGTTGCTAGAGAATTACGTGATAATGATTTTATGAAAGTTGTTTCATTAGCACCTGAGGTGTTATAAACTAAGGAAAATGG
>JACNFT010000059.1 GCA_014384505.1 Cryomorphaceae bacterium
TCCCAAAGATCATGTTCGATATTAAAAATTTCTGTTTTAATTCTTTCTGCTTCTAATAATGCATCTAATCCAACCATGTATTCATTAACCTTTCTATCCATAACACTTGATTCCTTTGTAATAGTACTAGCAAACATTCTTTTCCAGAAAATATCATCATAGGTTCTTCTTTCAGCATTATTTTTAACTAAATTAAAAACTTCCGCATTAATCAAAATTTCTCTAGCTTCTGGAAAATACACCCAAAATAATGGAGAAAAAGTACCTAATATTTGGCCATTAACCTCATCTCTATCTTCTTGTAAAGGGGCAAGTCCAATAATACGAACATCCATAACCGATCTTTGTTTATCAAAAAACCATTCTTCTTTTAATCTCCATTTTTTAATAGAATTTCTATTAAATGGAACTATATTCAATTTAGTAGTCTTTGCTTGCTCTGGATCAGCACCTTCTGCTACAGCATCCCAATCAATCACCTCAATAATCGTTTCACTTGCACCTCCGATTAGTTTAATTTCTTCTTGAGACATTTCTTGCCTAAACTCATCATCATAAACAGCATTCCCATAAGCCGTAATACTACCTTCTTTAACAGCGGAATAGATTACATCTATTAAACTTTTTCTATCATCTGTCATAGCTGAACCTACAATTCCATTATTCTCAGGATAATAAAAAGGATGATTAATTTTCTGACGCAAATCAATTTCCCTCCAAATTTTACGCGACCACATTACATCTGCTTCACGTAAATGTGAATACTGCTGCACTATTTTATTATGGTGCTTTTCTTTCTTATACACAGAATTCATTTCTTCTGTAGTTAAAACATCTTGTGCATTTACGTCTACCAAAAAAAGTGTAGTCGTTACTAATAATAATATTAATTTTTTCATAATTTTATGTTATTTTACTTCTATTACTAATGGATCCAAAGGACGAATTGCAGTATTTTTTGCATCTACTCTTTTTGCCTTAATATTAGAAATTGTTATTGCATTTCCAGATTTTGTATTCTTAATTATACCCAACATCTTAGGGGTAAATTTAGGGCCTATAGCATCTTCCTTCATTTGCTCACCTTTATAAACTCCTGACAAGCGATAAGATGTAATTACATACCTAACGCCTTTAAAATCAAAATCTTTTAACTCCGCACCTAAACCACCAGCATTTACCATTTTCATTTTATCAATTACTGTAGTCCCATTTACATCTAATGCAAATTGAACTTTTGCTTTCGGAGGGGGAACTTCTTTTACTCTAAACTCCATTTCACCCATTTTAGTACGCTTACCATTTACTTCAGCAAAAAGAGATACCATTGCTTTTCCTTTTTTAGAAGGACGAGCAGAATATTCTCCTAATGATTTTTTAACTACTGATACTTTACCATTATCAATTACTGCTGAAATTACTCCTGCAGTATATCCAGGAACAGAAATTTTAAGTGGGTTGTCAACCTCTAAATATAAAATATTCATATTTGTAGGGGAAACAACAGCTGTTTTAGCAGCTACTAAATATTGACCCCTGAAAGGATACATTTTAGTGCCGTTATCAGTTTTCATAGCAATTAGACCACCCCATTTTTGGTTGCCCTCAGATATAGCTCTTCTTGCAAACATACCCTTACCATTTACTACTTTAACCGTTTCATAATCATCACCAATCATCTCATATTTTCCCCCTCCTAACGAATCAAATTCTCCAACATAAATAATTGGCGCCTGAGTAGTATCCTTTGCTGCAATAAATATTTGTGCTCTAAAGGAATCTCCTTTTAATACAAAATTAGAATTTGGGATTTGAATGCCTTCAGCAGAAGTAAATTTCAACGATCCGGCATTAATATTTTCTCTTAACATATTAATTATGTCAGATTCAGTATTTCTAACATCAGATTGCATTTTTGAAAGTAAGGTAAGTGCTCCTACCGCAGGCATGTCATAAAAATTATAAACTTCCCATAACTGTTTTTTACCTTTTATTTTTTTATCTTCATAATTACAAGTCTCATTTATTGATGTGATTAAAGATTCATTTCCATCTGCAATAGAAAGAAGTAACATTTTATATGCATTCAAATCATTCTTTAAATCTGTAGCAATATTATTTTTTCTTTTATCACTATAAAATAATTCGCCAGAAGAATTTCTATCGTCTTTTGCGTTTAACTCTGCAATACTCATAATTTTTTGATCTTCCGTAAGTTTTTCCCATGGTACAGTTATAGCCTTTTCCTCAATTAATTTCCCCTCTTCATCTTTAAATCCACTCTCTGGACCTAGATAAACTTTTTCCTTATCAGCTTTAAAAACAAGATTATACTTCATTTCCTGCAATGAAGCTACTAATTTATCAGCTTCCACTTTAACTTCATAAGCTTGCTCTCTAAAAGGACCTGCTTTAACAGGATTCACCTCAGCAGCAGCATCAAAAGCAGCATAAGTATCTCCATTTTTTGAATTAAAATTTATAGTTGATCTAGTAATACCTTTATTCACTTCAAAAAATGAATTTAATACTTCCTTTGATACATTTAATGCAAGTAGCGCAGTAAGCACTAAATACATCATGTTAATCATCTTCTGTCTTGGCGACATAATACCTCCAGCCATATTATTTTATATTATTTAAGTAATGAATAATGATTATTTATTTGGATTCATTGCAGTTAGCATGTTTCCATACACTTTATTTAATTGCTCTAAGTTATCAGCCAAACTACTAACTTGCTCTTGGAATCTTTTAGAATCTTCTACTGAAGACTGTAAATTTTGTAAGAATAATGTTGTAGCCTCCATCTGATGATTAGAAGTTTGTAATTGCAATTCATATAAAGAATTCAAAGCATTCATATTCTTTACTCCTTCCTGAATTTGCGAATTATATTCTGAAATACCTGAAGCAGCAGTAACTGTTTCATTCAATTGTCGAGCTGAATCTCCAAATGATCTTAAGCCATCATTTAAACTTTCTATCAACTCATTATCAATTTTTGCTTTAGCTAAAGCATCATCTAATTGTTGAGCAGGACGCTTAGCGGAATTAGGATCTTCCATATGAGCAAGTTCAGGATAAACTAAAGACCAATCTGTTTCCGTTGGCGGTTTTTCAAAAGCCGAGAAAAAGAAAATTATAGCCTCCAAACTTAGTCCAACAATTAACATTTCAGAAGCTCCTGGAAGGTGTTCAATCTTAAATAATGCACCTAAAATTACTACAGCCGCTCCCCATCCGTATAATTTTGGCATCATTGCTTTATACCATTTTGCTTCTGTTATATCGCCCATTGCTTGTATAATATTCCCTAAACCCATTCCTTTTTATTTTTAATTATTTAATATTTATTTTTAAATTCTATTCAAAATCTTTTTTATCCCTTCCAAGAAAATCAACTGCACACCTAAAACCAATATAACATTTAGAAGTATCTTGATACTCAAAAGTCCTTGTGCTTGTTTGTATAAAATAAGCTATATCTTTCCAAGAACCTCCTCTGATAGATTTTCTTTTCAATACGGCATGATCATCTTCACTTGCATTATAATGGTAATCCATATTCATATCATGAGAATATGAAAAAGCAGATTCATCATATGCATTTGACGTCCATTCAGCAACATTTCCTGCCATGTCATAAAGTCCAAAACCATTAGGATTATAAGATGCTGTTCTTATTGTTTTAAGACCTCCATCCGCAGTATAATTACCTCTTAAAGGCTTAAAATTTGCTAAAAAGCATCCCTCAAGATTACGAGTATACGGACCACCCCAAGGATAAGGAGAAAAATCTAATCCTCCTCTTGCAGCATATTCCCATTCTGATTCTGTAGGCAATCTAAATTCTGGCAATACCGGCTGTTTAATCTTTCTTAAGAAAGCATTCATCATTTGTGTTCTCCATTTAGTAAATGCAGTAGCTTGTTTCCAGTTAATTCCTACTACTGGATAGTCATCAAAAGCTGAGTGAAAGAAATAATTCTTAGTAAATGGATCATTAAAAGAATATGCATAATCGTGAATCCAAGTTAATGTATCAGGGAAAATTGAAACTTCCACTTCAGATAAAAATTCACTTCTATCTCTCTTACCAGTAGCATCACCTTCTCTTTTCGATTTACTTGCAGCTCCCTGAACATCTAAAACTTGATATTTATACACATACTTTCTTGTATCAAATTCTCTTCTACCATTCAATCTTTCATGTTCTGGTAAATACATTTCTTCCTCAAGTATTTCTCTAACCTCTTGATCATTCCATCTAATTTTAGTATTCCAATTAATTTTTGCTGGCTCCAAGAAATTACCAAAATTATCTTCCTCAATTAGGTGTCCTTCAATTCCTGCTTCACCTAAAATAATATGAGCTAAAGAATCTCTCACCCAAGTTACAAACTGGCGATATTCATTATTAGTAATTTCAGTTTCATCCATATAGAATGCTCCAACAGAAATAGTTTTTGAAGCGGTTACATTTGAAAATGGAACATCTTGATCAGAAGGCCCCATATTAAAACTTCCTTGAGGGATAAATACCATTCCGTAAGGATCTGTAGGATTCCAAATCTGTCTATTTTGCGATCCAATTAATTCACCATTACCCGAACTACCACAAGCACTTAATAGTGCTACAATTGAACTTAATAATATTATTTTTTTCATATTTATATTTATTTATCACTTTCGTGAGTTAAATCTTTTTTATAAGAATCTTGGATTTTTGTATTTTGAAACTGCTTTGTTTGTTTTAATCTTAAAATTATAACCCAACATAATTTCTAATGAATTCCCTAAAGGATTCATCATTGTCACATCATAGCTTAATCCAAATCTTAAATCTTCATTCAAATTCATACCAGCCAATAAAATGAGGCCCTCATCTAACCTATAACTAACGCCACCCCACATCTTATTATTGTATATTAAATTTGTATTAACATCCAATTGTGAAGTTGCTCCATCTGATTTTAGATATATTGATGGGTTTAATGAAAGAATAGGATTAATTTCATAGTAATAACCCGCAATTAAAAAATAATGTCTGCTTAAATCAAATTCCTGTCCATCACTCCATTCTATTGTTGGTTCAGTCATATGTGCAGAAGAAAGTCCAATATAAAAATCTTGAGTATTATAATACACACCTGTTCCAATATCCAGATTTGACCCCTGAACTTCCCCAGATGGAATTACAGGATCTGTAGGATCTGCAGACCTTAAAGCCCCTCCATTTATTCCGCTTTGATACATGCCGACTGACATCCCCATTCCAATTTGCCCAACACCTAATTCAGTGCGGTAAGCATAAGAAGCTTGCAATCCTAAATTGCTAAATTCAGCAATATTGTCTTTAACAACATTCAATCCAACACCTCCATTCAAAAATGGTAGTTCAGCATCAATACTAAAATTTTGAGTTGAAGGAGCTCCTTCAAACCCCATCCACTGCGATCTATGCAAAACAGAAGTAGCAATATTCCCTCTACTTCCAGCAAAACCAGGGTTATTCGCCAACTTATTAAACATGTTTTGACTAAACTGAGGATCTTGCTGTGCAGAGACAGTAATTACTGAAACAACACCTAAGATTAGTATAAATATTTTCTTCATATTCGTTTAACTATTGAAAATTTTGGCGCTAAAATAAACAAATTTTAATAAAGGGTACTAATTACTATATACTATCTTATGTATTCAATAAAATAAAAATTAGATTCGGAACCTAGCAATCTAACTATCAAGGCGTTTAATTAAATAAACTTATTGTAAGTTTTTAGCCACCGTTCAGGCACTTCACCCTGATTCGCCACTTCATAGTCCCGATAAGAGCAAGCAACAAAGTAATTTTGAAGCTGTTTTTCACCTTCTTTCTTAAAAGGCACTCCCATCCACCACCTACCACTAGTTTGGCTTTTATAAAATACAATTTCATTTTTACCATCTTCAAAAGCAACTGTGTATTTTATGCAGTTTTTCAAATTAGGATTCAGCTCTTGCTTTCGCATTTTGTAACCATCAATAAAATACCAAAGCATTTGAGCCATTAACTGAGCCGTCTGATTACTTTCATCTAATTCCTGATTATATTCAAATAAACCAACAGAAGTTAGTTTGTCACTCACACCAGCATAACGCATGATTCTACAAGCCTCTTCTCCACTTAAGCCATTAGGCGAGCCATAAACATTAGCATGAGCATAAGCATATTGCACTGCCGAAATATCAAAACTTAAAAAGTCAGTATTTCTCATTACTGGTTCTACTTCCTGGAAATTGGCTTTCAAATCACCCAATCTAACAATATCAAAATTCATACTTTGTAGCATTTCAGCAGCTACAGGAGAAACAAAGTAAGACTGATATCCTAAATTAACATAATGAAAAAGATGACTCGGCTTATGACTTATCATCTTTCCTAAATGAGAATAGGACGCTAAATTATCTTTTTCCATACCGATATCAAAACTCTTATCGACTGAGGTAAGGGTAATGTATTTTTCCAAAGAAGCATATGCTTTATAAACAGCATAACTAACATCATGACCACCTCCAATAATAATAGGAATAACGCCATCATGGAGTAAGGCCCTACAAACATCCTCAATTAATTTAAATGATTCCTTACGAGTTGGCATTAACTTCAATGTACCTAAATCAACTACTCTAGGTATTTTATGCTGATGCAATTGATAAAAAGAAGCTCTTATCTTACAATCATTTGAAATTGATCTATTTTTTGAACCTTCATATTCAGGAACATTAAAAATTGCAATCTCAGCAAATTTTACTTCAGGAAATCTGCCTTCAGTATGAAAATCAATTAAACCCCCTAATTGTGTAATACCCCAACTATCCTTTGAAGAATATACTTCAGGATTTAAGGGATTAAAATAGGAGTTTAATTCAATCATTATTTCTTTTTACCTCTCGATTTTTTCTCTGGTTGATTTTCCCAAAGTGTAATACATTCTTCTCTATTTAAATCCTTAGGTTCAGTTCCTTTTGGTATTTTAACATTTATCTTTTTACCTTTTGGTGGAGATACCTGAATAAAAGGACCATATCTACCATTCAACACCTGAATTAAAGGATCACCATCAAAATTAGCAATTAATCTATCTTCATCAGATTGAATTTTAATTTTGATCAATTCTATTGATCTTTCCAAATCAATAGTTAAAGGATCTTCATCATCATCTTTTTTAATAGAAGTGAATTTACCATCATAGCGTAAATACGGACCAAACCTACCTACTGAAGCTACAATTTCTTTACCGTTCCACTCGCCAACTGTTCTTGGTAATTTAAACAAGTCCATTGCTTGTTCTAGAGTTATTGTCTGTATTGTTTGTCCTTTCATTAAAGAAGCAAACTTAGGTTTTGGAGCATTTTCATCCTCTTGCTTTTCACCCATCTGTACCATAGGACCAAATGGACCAATACGCGCAAACACTTTCTCTCCATTTACAGGGTCATTTCCTAGTTCTCTTTCACCAGAAGCCTTTCCAACATTACCAATTACATCCTCAACTTTGGCATGAAATTCTCCATAAAAAGAGGCTATCATTTCATTCCAAACTTTTTTACCTTCAGCTATCTCATCAAACTCAGTTTCAACTGAAGCCGTAAAACTATATTCCATTACATCAGAGAAATGTTCAACTAAAAAATCAGTAACTACAATTCCTACATCAGTTGGGAATAATTTTTTATTCTCAGCTCCAGTAATTGATGTATGTTCTGATTTTGTCAGATTCCCATCTTTTAATTCTATTAGCTGAGATACACGCTCAAATCCATCTCTATTTTCTTTTTCAATATAACCTCTTTTCTGAATAGTAGTAATTGTAGCTGCATAAGTTGAAGGCCTTCCAATTCCTAACTCCTCCATCTTTTTCACTAAACTTGCCTCAGCATATCTAGCAGGTGGACGAGAAAACTGTTGAGAAGCAATTGCTTCAGAGAGTCCTAGAGCCTCCCCAACTTCAAGCTTAGGTAACATTCCTTTTTGCTCCTCATTTTCATCATCTTTACCTTCC
>JACNFT010000102.1 GCA_014384505.1 Cryomorphaceae bacterium
TAATCCTTTAGCAAACACTATGCGTTTTACATTAGTGTTTGATTTTGGAGCAATGGAAGAAAGCTAATCATGAGTTTTAGAGTAGGTTTCGGTTTTGATGTACATCAGTTAAAAGTTGGTTTAGACTTTTGGTTAGGAGGTATAATTATTCCCCATACTAAAGGTGGTCTTGGTCATTCTGATGCTGATGTTTTAATACATACTATTTGTGATGCGCTTTTAGGAGCTGCTAATTTGGGAGATATAGGAAAACATTTTCCTGATACTCAAGCTGAGTATAAAGGAATTGATAGTAAAATTTTACTAAAAGAGGTAATGGTTTTGATTCGAGAAAAAGGCTATGAAATTGGTAATATTGATTCAACTATTTGTTTGCAAACCCCGAAAATAGGACACTATATTCCAGAAATGCAAAAGGTATTAGCTACTTGTATGAATATAGATGTTGACCAAGTTTCCATCAAAGCTACTACTACAGAAAAGTTAAGCTTTGTTGGTAGAGAAGAAGGAGTTTCAGCTTACGCAACAGTTTTAATTACCAAGATTTAAAACCCAATTTTACTTTTAATTTTATTGTCTCTTAAGTAAACAAGCATTTCTGCTTCAGCACAAACTACACCTTTAGTGTTTATAGCTTGTACGGAATGCCATTTTTCAAATTTACCAACTTTATTTAAGGCATTTTCAGCTTCAATTATATCTGTAGGAGTTATGGTGAAGGTGAGGTGTAAATCAGTAGTTGCTGGGCGTTTGTATTTGATGTTTGCACTCTTTAACCAAATTTCTAATTTCCTATCTTTCTGATGAAAGATATTATAATACATAGTAGGAAAATAAGGATCGAAAGCAGAGAAGATAGTCCCTCCAAAAATAGTTTTATGGAAGTTCATATTCAGCATTGAATTCCTAAGTATAACCTTAAATTCAGTATAATCTTCCGATACTTTTTTCAGTACAATACGATTGAAAAAAAGGGGTGGAAAAATATTGAGTACAAAGCGTAAAATTCTTCTTCTAAACATAAAATCAAAGGTAATAAAAAAGCCTGCAAAATGCAGGCTTCTTATAAGTGTATTGAATTAGATTTAATTAGAATTTATCAAGATTCATTATTTTAATCCAAACATTTCCAAAATCATTTATAAATTTCTGTTCTGAATCATCACATGCATATGTTTCTGCTAAAGCACGCAGTTGAGAATTTGAACCAAATATTAGATCAACTCGAGTACCCATCCATTTTACATCTCCAGTAATTCGATCACGCCCTTCGAATAAATCTGAAGATTCTAATGAAGGTTCCCAAACAATTTTCATGTCAAGTAGATTTATAAAAAAATCATTTGAGAGACATCCAGGATTGGAAGTTAAAACACCATATTTTTTACCTCTTAAATTAGTATTTAAAACCCTCATCCCTCCCAATAGGACTGTCATTTCAGGAGCAGTTAATGTAAGTAAATGTGATTGATTTAATAGTAATTCTTCTGCGGGAATATTTTGACCAGGTTTAAGATAATTTCTGAATGCATCTGATTTTGGTTCTAAAATTGAAAAAGATTCTATATCTGTTTGCTCTTGTAGCGCATCATTACGGCCTGGCTTAAAAGAAAGATTAATGTTATATCCAGATTTCTTTGCAGCACTTTCAACACCAACATATCCGCAAAGAATTATTAAATCAGCTAATGAGAGTCTTTTATTTCCTATTTGCGAATTGTTAAATTTCGCTTGTATATTTTTAAGAGATTCTAGAACAATTGATAATTTTTCAGGTTGATTTGCTTCCCAAGTAATTTGAGGTAACAAAGCTAAGCGAGCTCCATTTGCCCCTCCTCTTTTATCTGTTCCTCTAAATGTTGATGCTGATGCCCAGGCAGTTGAAACTAATTGAGATACTGATAACCCTGAATTCAATATTATTTCTCTAAGATTAGAGATATCTCCATCATCAATCATTGCATAATCTATTTTAGGAATAGGGTCTTGCCAAATAAGTGTTTCAGAAGGAATTTCTTCCCCAAGATATCTTGATATAGGACCCATATCACGATGGGTTAATTTATACCAAGCTCTAGCAAATGCATCTTCAAACTCTTCTATATTGTCATAAAAACGTTTGGAAATCTCATTATAAATAGGGTCTGCAATCAGCGCTAAATCTGTTGTCGCCATCATTGGTGCATGGCGTTTTGATGAGTCATGAGCATCCGGGACTGTATCTGCTCCTTCCTTATTCTTAGGGTGCCATTGTTGGGCGCCTGCAGGACTTCTACCTAATTCCCATTCATATCCAAATAATGTTTCAAAATAACTATTATCCCATTTAATTGGAGTCGGTGTCCATGCCCCTTCTAAACCACTTGTTATTGTATGTAAACCTTTCCCACTTTTAAAGCTGTTTTTCCATCCAAACCCCATCTCTTCTATATTTGCTGCTTCAGGATCAGCTCCAACATGAGAAGCATCACCAGCTCCATGAGTTTTTCCAAAGGTATGTCCTCCGGCAATTAGAGCTACGGTCTCCTCATCATTCATTGCCATTCTGCTAAATGTTTCTCTAATATCTCTCGCAGATGCTAATGGGTCTGGCTTTCCGTTTGGCCCTTCAGGATTTACATATATTAGGCCCATTTGAACTGCTCCTAAAGGGTTGGATAATTCACGGTCTCCTGTATATCTTTTATCATCAAGCCATTCAGATTCTGGACCCCAATTTATATCTCCTTCAGGCTCCCATATATCTTCACGTCCACCAGCAAAACCAAAAGTTTTAAATCCCATTGATTCTAATGCACAATTACCTGTTAAGATCATTAAATCTGCCCATGAAATTTTTTGTCCATATTTTTGTTTTATAGGCCATAATAATCGACGAGCTTTATCTAGATTTCCATTATCTGGCCAACTATTTAAAGGTGCAAAACGTAAAGTTCCTGATGATGCCCCGCCTCTCCCATCACCAATCCTATAGGTTCCTGCGCTATGCCACGCCATGCGAATGAAAAAAGGGCCATAATGGCCGTAGTCTGCAGGCCACCAATCTTGTGAATCAGTCATTAAGGCATAGAGATCTTGTTTTAAAGCTTTTAGGTCAATACTTTTAAATTCTTCAGCATAATTAAATCCATCTTGCATTGGATTTGATAATTTAGAATTTTGATGTAGAATTTTTAAATTAAGCTGATTTGGCCACCAATCTGCATTTGAATGGCTTTTAGTTTTTATTTTTTTTTGTTCACTGTAGCCAAAAGGACATTCTCCTTCTGTAGTATTTGATTCTGATTTATTTTCCATAGTTTATTTACTTTTATTTATAATAGTCAATATTATTATAATTGGCATTAATTATTTTGATATTTTAGCTATTGATTTATTAAATAGTTATGATTGCTTTTTTGATAATTTGCTAAAAAATTAATTGTATATTTTTATAAATGTTAATTTAATGCTGCTATTGCTTTTTCATAATTTGGTTCTGATCCTATTTCATCAACTTGTTCAGTGTATATAATTTTATGAGATTCATCTAGTACAATAATGCATCTAGAGTGAAGATTAGCAAATGCCCCATCTAATATTGTAAGTCCATAATTATGTCCAAAATCACCTGATACAAAGTCAGATAACGTAACAACATTTTCAATATTCTCTGCTCCACAAAATCTGTTATGAGAAAAAGGTAAATCTCTCGAAATACAAAGCACTTTAGTATTAGAAAGGTTTGCTGCATTTATATTGAAGTTTCTTACTGAAGTACCGCAAACTCCAGTGTCAATAGCTGGAAAAATATTCATAATAATTCTTTCACCTTGAAAATTATTTAAGGTCACCTCTTCCAAGTCTTTTCCAATTAAGCAAAAATCTTTTGCTTGCTCACCAATTTTTGGTAAATATCCAGAAGTATTTGCTGGATTATTACCTAGTGTAATTTTCGCCATTTTATATTTTTTGATTGTTCAATTACTTGCAAAAATAGAATAATTTAGGCATAATAATTAAATATTTGAGAGAATAAAATTGACTCTTTCTCTTACGGATAGTTTGGGGACTTTCACTAAAGTATAGCCAAGAGATTTATAAGTTTCAATTATTGAGCTTTCAATATTAATAGCTGCTTTTATATCCTCCATTCGTTCACCATCATTAACGTATATTTCTTCCCAGAAAGCAGTGATAAATACTTTTTTATTAAAAACACATTGTTTTATAATTTGAGTGATTTCGGTTGTTATTCCTAACTTATTTGCCTTTAAATAAGCAATACAATCAATACTACTTCTGTCGAAAAAATAATTTTCATTTTCTGAACTGTTTAAATATTGTTCTTTGCGCAAGTTAGCAATATGGTTTTCAAAAGCAATTTGATTTTTCCAAGGTAAAATATCTCCTCCAATCATTATTTGTTCTGCAATAATTTCTCTTGAAATTTCTTCTGCACATGAGTAACCTTTTTGCATAAGGGCATTAATAATAGCTGTTTTCCCAGTTCCTGGAGCTCCAGTAATTATGTATTTTTGGTTCATTCTAAAGGCTCAACATAACTATAATTGCACCTACAATTATGGCTAAAATCTTTTGAGTGCTGAATTTATGCCCATCACTACTTTCAAAAAGAATAGTAGTAGAAATGTGTAAAAATATACCAATAACCATGGCCATAATTTCATTGTGATAATTTGCTAGAGTGGTAAAAAAACTTCCGGCAAAAACTCCTATTGGCGCCATTAATGCAAAAAGCAGTAAATAGAAATAGGCCTTTTGTTTTGTTATATTACTTTGTAAAAAGAAAGTCATAAGTACAATAGCGACTGGCATTTTATGTAATACAATTCCTGTAAGTAAAGCATTATGGGCGTGCTGATGTAAATGTCCGCCTAAAGGCACTCCTTCTAGTAAAGCATGTAAACAAAGGCTAATGAGTACAGAAAAAGGAATTACATTGCTTTTGTGGAAATGTCCATGTTCTATTCCTTGCGAAAAATATTCTAACAATATCTGGATTAGAAATCCACCCAAAATGAATAGTCCGATATGCTTACTTGTATTGTGCTCGAACAGTTCAGGTAATAAGTGTAATATACTTACGGCTAACAAATACGCACCACTAAAAGTAAGGAGTAATTGTATATTCTTACTTTTCTTTGGTTTAAAAATTTCGACCACAATTGCACCCGCAATTATGGAAGCAAACAATAATCCTAGTGTTGTTAAATTCATTTCTTGCAAATTAGTATTAAACGATCAGAAATTTTTTCATCAAAATTATCCAATTTATAATTGCCAAAGATATCAATTATTTTTAGTCCTGCATTAGTGATAAATTCAGAATAATCAGCTAAAGTAACTGCTTTTACTTTTTCTTGAAACTGTTGCTGTTCTTTTCCATCAGTAATTCGGATATCCTTTAGGATAAATCCATCTTTTACTTGCCTTGTTATATCAAACTGTATGTTGTTAATCGTTTTTTGTTCATTGAGCACCAAATTAGCAATTACCTTTTTTGCATTCATAAAATCAATAATCAGTATGCCATCTTTTTTCAGATTATTCGCCATAGCATTAATAGCTTTCTGCTCGTCTTTATTATTTTCAAAATAACCAAAAGAGGTAAATAGGTTAGTAACGACATCAAAGGCATTTTCCTGATAATTCTCACGCATATCATGTGCTGAAAATTGCAGGTTTTTGTTTTCATCCTTTTTAGCAGTGTTTATGCTGTTTTGGGATAAATCAACCCCAACCACATCCATTCCTTTTTTATTAAAGTATTTGGCATGCCTTCCTTTTCCACAAGCAATATCGATAAGCTTACTTCCTTTAGGGATTTGTAAATAGTCAATTAAATTATCAATAAAAACCTGCGCCTCTTTTTCATCTCTATTTTTATAGAGCGTATGATAATAGGGGGAATCGAACCAGTTTGCAAACCAACTCATAATTGTTCTCTTAATTTCTTAGGCATATTTTTTACTACTAAATTATAGGAATCTTTTACCCATTGTTCAATTTGTTGGTCGCTTAAATCTCCCATAAAACTTACGGAGTTCCAATGTTTTTTATTCATATGCCAAGCGGGATTTACTTCCGTAAATTCTTCTCTTAGCATTATTGCTTTTTCAGGGTAACATTTTAGGTTGCAGAACTCAAAAGTCATCATATTGCAAAGGGCAAACATTTTCCCCATTACCTTAAATACTAATGTATTTTCATCAAAAGGCAGCTGTTCAGTTGTTCCTTTAAGGGAAAGGCAGTGTTCTCTGAAATGGTCAAGGGTCATTTTACCCTCTTTGCCTTATGGCTTCATACAAGATAACACCAGTAGCAACTGATACATTTAAAGAAGCAATTTTCCCATTCATAGGGATTTTTGCTCTAGCATCACACATTTTTAGAAATTCAGGAGAAACGCCATCTTCTTCCGAACCTATAATGATAGCAGTAGGAGTCGTATAATTCGGTTTATACATATCGTCCTGTGTTTTTTCGGTACAGCCAATTAATTGTATGCCACTTTCTTTCATGAATTGTAAAGCCAATTTCAAGTTCCAGGTTCGGCAAACGGTAACCTTATGCAAGGATCCAGCTGAGGTTTTTATTGCGTCAGCATTAATAGCAGCAGCATTTTGTTCAGGAATTAAGATAGTATCCACACCAGCACATTCTGCTGTACGGGCTATGGCTCCAAAATTTCTTACATCTGTAATTCTATCCAATACCAAAACTAATGGATTCTTTCCTTCTTCATAGAGTTTAGGTATCACATCCTCAATATTGTGAAAATCGATAGGAGAGATAAATGCAAAAACCCCTTGATGATTTTTTCTTGTCAAGCGATTAATTTTCTCTAAAGGAACATGCTTGTAGTTTATTCTCTTTTCGCGCACCAATTTCCAGAGTTCTGCAAACAAATCGTTATGCAATCCTTTTTGGATAAATAATTTGTCAATTGTTTTTCCAGCTTCAACCGCTTCAATTATGGCACGTATACCAAATATGTAATTTTTTTCTTCTGTGTTATGCATTATTGTCTTCTTTAAACTCAATTTGAGTGGTAATCTCAGGAATATTTCTGAGCTCTATTTCTTTTTTAATTTCTTCTGATTTAGCTTTTAGATCTTTTGTTAAAATCTGTTTTTTTCGTTTTTCCATTGGTGGGTTTAGTTTTTCAGCATTTTCAAACTGAATAACACTCTCCAAAATATCTCTTGGTAATTGCGTTCCTGCTTTGTTGAGGGTGTCCAGAAATTCCTCTGCAAAGAATTGGTCAATCTGTATCCTTCTTTTGGTAGTATGTGCAAATTTCCCAATAATCCTACATACATTATCCCTTTCTTCAGGACTTAGTTTGTCAGCAAATTCGTATTCCTCAATCTTTTTTAAACTTAGGATGATTGGCTCCAAAGCATCTTTGGTAATTATATAAACATTATAATCACCAATGTTATAGGTGAATTTATTAATAACGTGCAAAGTGTTAGAAGGAATAACTAAAAATAAATCCTTTTTCACATCATCATGCTTAGCGTATTTTTTTAGACTTTCTGTTTGTAGTTTTATGTATTTAGGAAAATTGCTTAAATCATCATTTGCAGGGCTTTTTGCATCAAAAACAATTAGTTGGTCCATTATCTCTATGGAATTATCAGGCTTGTTTCTTGGGTGTGGAAAATCCTCTTGACTAATGTATTTAATAACATGGTTACGGCAAATAAGTTTCAGGTGATTTTCAACATCTTTTTCATGTTCTCCCCATGTCCATTTCATTTTTTCAAGCCTATCTTCTGTTTCTTTTACCCTTAAGTCATTAAGCCTTTCTTTTTCATTTGTTAAACTTTCTTGTAAGGTATTAGTTGATTCAATTGATTTTCTTAGCGTTTCATTTCTGTTTTCTTCTTCTTTTTTCAGAAATATATTCTCATTTTTAAGATTATTTCTTTCATGCT
>JACNFT010000107.1 GCA_014384505.1 Cryomorphaceae bacterium
TCAATTACCCCCCAGAAATAACAATTCGTTCTAATTGGGATCTGGAATTGGAGTGGGAGTTAAAGTAGGCTGAAATTATCTCTGTCCTGCAAAAAATTCATTTGCCTTCTTTTTAATTTCAAATCATCTAAACTGATTTCAAATTGTAATACTTCTTCCTTATTTTCAGTTGCCGAAAACAACTCTTTACCAAAAGCGTCAAAAACTTTAGAATGACCGTTAAATGGAATTTTGTTACCGTCTTCTCCTACTCTATTTACTCCAATAGTATAACATTGGTTTTCAATAGAACGCGCTTTTAAAAGAGTATCCCAAGCATCAATTCGTTTTACAGGCCAGTTTGCTAAGTAGATTAACACATCATAATCTACATCATTTCGGCTAAAAACGGGGAAACGCAAATCATAACAAATAAGCGGGCAAATTATCCAACCTTCTACTTCTACAATTAATCTTTCCTTTCCTTTAGTTATATATTTTTCTTCTTTAATTAAAGAAAATAAATGATGTTTATCGTAAGTATAAACTATTCCATTTTTTGAAATCCAAACAAGGCGATTGAAAATATTTTCGCCTTCTTTAATCATTAAAGTTCCGGCAATAGCGCAGTTCTTAGTTTTAGAAATCTCTTTCATCCAACTAATTGTTTTTCCATCCATACTCTCAGCTAAGTGATTAGATTTTGGACAAAAAGCCGTATTAAACATTTCAGGTAATAAGATTATATCAGTACCTTTAATACTTGAAATTACTGTTTCAAAATGAGAAAGATTTGCATCTACATCTTCCCAAAATAATTGAGATTGAACTAAAGTTATATTGAGGGGTTCTTTCATCAAGCCAAAAATAAGCATAAAAAAAGCAAGTCTTTAAAACTTGCTTTTTAATTTTTTATAAAATTTGTTTTACTACTCAGCAGTAATAGAAGCAGATAAATATTCTCTATTCATTTTTGCAATGTATTCAATAGAAATGCTTTTAGGACATTCTACCTCACAAGCTCCAGTATTGGTACAGTTACCAAAACCTTCTTTATCCATTTGCTCCACCATATTCAATACTCTTTGTTTACGTTCTACTTGACCTTGGGGTAAGTAAGCATATTGAGAGACTTTAGCTGCAACAAATAACATAGCAGAAGAATTTTTACAAGTAGCAACACAAGCTCCACACCCAATACAAGAGGCTACATCAAAAGCTTTATCTGCATTCATTTTAGGAATTGGCAATGCATTTGCATCTTGCGTATTACCAGAAGTATTTACAGAAACAAACCCTCCTGATTGTTGAATTCTTTCAAACGAACTTCTATCTACAATTAAATCCTTTATAACTGGCATAGCTGCCGAACGCCAAGGTTCAATATAGATAGTTTCTCCATCTTTAAACATTCGCATGTGTAATTGACAAGTAGTTACTTTTCTATCAGGGCCATGTGCCTCTCCATTAATATAAAGCGAACAAGTACCACAGATTCCCTCCCGGCAATCATGATCAAAAGCAACAGGCTCTGTTCCTTCCATTATCAATTGCTCATTCATTACATCAAGCATTTCTAAAAAAGAATAATGGCCTAAAATTCCAGTAACTTTATAAGTTTCTAAACCTCCTTTATCTTCTCTATTTTTCTGTCTCCAGACTTTTAATGTTAAATCCATATCTTTATTTATATGATCTTTGTTTTAATTCAATATCCTTAAATTCCAACTCTTCTTTATGCAGAATAGCATCAGCAGGCTCTCCCTTATATTCCCAAGCTGCTACATAAGCATAATCTTCATCATTTCTTTTTGCCTCACCCTTTTGCTCTCCATCTAACTCTACCGACTCTTCTCTAAAGTGTCCTCCACAACTTTCATTTCTATGCAATGCATCTTTTGCAAAAAGTTCTCCTAACTCTAAAAAGTCAGCTACTCTTCCTGCTTTTTCCAATTCAGGATTTAAAGAGTTTCTATCTCCAGGAATTCTTACATCATTCCAAAAATCAGTACGGATTTGTTTTATCTCGGCCATTGCTTTTTTCAAACCCTCTTCATTTCTGGCCATACCAACATATTCCCACATTGCTTTTCCTAATAACTTATGGAAATGGTCAACAGATTTTGTTCCTTTAATATTCATCAACTTCTCAATTCTATCAGAAACCTCTTTTTCTGCTTCCTCAAATTCTGGAGTTTCTGTAGAAATTTTTCCTGTTCTAATTTCGTTAGAAAGGTAATCCCCAATTGTATAAGGCAATACAAAATACCCATCAGCTAACCCTTGCATTAGTGCAGATGCACCTAAACGATTCGCTCCATGGTCAGAGAAATTTGCCTCACCAATACAATAACATCCTTCTACAGAAGTCATTAAATTATAATCTACCCAAACACCTCCCATAGTATAATGTACTGCTGGGTAAATCATCATTGGTGTTTTGTATGGGTCTTGCGCTACAATTTTTTCATACATTTGGAAAAGGTTACCGTATTTTGATTCAATAACCGCTTCTCCTAATTTTAAAATATCTTCTTGAGTAGGGCTTTCCATTCTGGCAATTGCAGCCTCTTGCTTTCCGTATCTTTGTATTGCTGATGCAAAGTCTAAATATACCGCCTCCCCTGTTTCATTTACTCCATAACCAGCGTCACATCTTTCCTTTGCAGCTCTAGATGCTACATCTCTTGGTACTAAATTACCAAAAGCAGGATACATTCTTTCTAAGTAATAATCTCTTTGTTCTTCCGATAAATCAATCGGCATTAACTTTCCTTCACGGATAGCTAATACATCTTCAATATTTTTAGGTACCCAAATTCTTCCATCATTTCTTAAAGATTCTGACATCAAAGTTAGCTTAGACTGATGATCTCCACTTCTAGGAATACATGTAGGATGAATTTGCGTATAACATGGATTTGCAAAATGTGCTCCCTTTTTATGAATTTTCCAGGCTGCAGTTGCGTTAGATCCCATTGCATTAGTAGATAAGAAAAATACATTTCCGTATCCTCCACTAGCAATAACCACAGCATGAGCTGAATGTCTTTCTAACTCTCCCGTTTCTAAATTTCTTGCAATAATGCCTCTTGCTTTCCCGTCTACTTTTACCAATTCAACCATCTCATGACGGTTGTACATGGTAACTTTCCCCTTTGCAATTTGCCTGTTAAGTGCTGAATAAGCACCAAGTAAAAGTTGTTGTCCTGTTTGCCCTTTTGCATAAAATGTTCTGGAAACCAAAACCCCTCCAAATGAACGGTTATCTAAAAGTCCTCCATAATCTCTTCCAAATGGAACTCCCTGGGCAACACATTGATCAATGATATTTCCAGAAACTTCAGACAATCTATGAACATTCGCTTCCCTTGATCTATAATCTCCTCCCTTTACTGTATCATAAAATAATCTATAAACAGAATCCCCATCATTTTGATAATTTTTTGCTGCATTAATTCCTCCTTGTGCTGCAATAGAATGTGCTCTTCTTGGAGAGTCTTGGTAACAAAATGTTTTTACATTATAACCCATTTCTGCTAAGGAAGCTGCTGCAGAACCACCAGCTAAGCCTGTACCAACAACAATTATATCAATGTTTCTTTTATTTGCTGGGTTTACTAAATTAATATGATTTTTATGATTTGTCCATTTGTCTTTTAAAGGACCATCTGGTATTTTAGAATCTAAAACTGACATAGTTTATTTTTTAATTTTATAACTGATTGAAATAATGGAATAAAGCAATAAAAACAAATCCTGCTGGGATAATGATTGCATAAAGGTTACCTAATTTCTTAATTGTTGGCGTATATTTATTATGATTAAATCCTGCAGATTGAAAAGCCGATTGAAAACCATGTAACAAGTGCAAAGATAAAAATACAAAAGAGATACAATAAATAACTATTCTTGCCAGATCCTGAAATTTATGTTGCAAATGAGGAAAGTATTTTGTTGGCTCATCCCACTTTCCATCAATGAACTTATCTTTAATTTCTGGCAACCAGAAATCGTAAAAATGTAAGCCTAAAAATAACATCACCATAATGCCGGTAATAATCATATTTCGACTCATCCAATTCGAATTTTCACTTGGCTTGTCCATTGCGTATTTCACCGGACGAGCAGCTTTATTTTTTACATCTAAATAAATCCCCATTCCTAGATGAAATAAAACACCAACCAATAAAACTGGTTGTAACACAAACTGCACCAAACCATTTGTCCCCATAAAATGAGAAACTTCATTAAATAAATCAGCACTTATTACCGAAAAGAAATTGATTACGAAATGTTGCATTAAAAAAAACATCAAGAAAAAACCTGATAGGGCCATTAATACTTTTCTTCCAACTGAAGAACTTGATAATCCTTTACTCATTTTATTATTTTAAATATTAAGTGGCAAATGTAAGATTCATAATGGAAAAAACCAACCCATTTTCTAATTCATAATCAATATAGATAACCCTTATTTTTACTAACTTTGTCAACCTTAAAAAAATCAAAGATGAAATATTTACCAATTGACAACCAGCTATTTATTAATAACAGAAAGAAATTTTCAACAAAATTAGCAACAAATACCATAGCAATTTTTAATGCAAATGATGTAATGCCTACAAATGCAGATGGCACTATGCCTTTTCGTCAAAACAATGATTTATTTTGGCTAAGCGGTGTTGACCAAGAAGAAAGCGTACTTGTTATTTTTCCTGATCATACTGATGAATCGCAAAGGGAAATTCTTTTTTTAAAGGAAACTAATGAGCATATTGCGATTTGGGAAGGGGCAAAACTTACTAAAGAAGGCGCATTAAAAACTGCTGGAATAAAAACAGTTTATTGGCTTAATGAATTAGAAGGAAAGATTGCTGAATTAATTGGAAAATGTAATGGCATTTACTTAAACAAGAATATTCATAGTCGTTCAGCATCAGCTGTTGAAACTAGAGATGATCGATTTAGAAAAATGATAGCAGATAAATTCTCAGAAACAACAATACATGAAGTAGCGCCAGTTATGCATGAGCTAAGAGCTGTTAAATCAAACTTTGAAATAAAGCTAATGCAAAATGCCTGTGACATTACCGAAAAAGGACTGAGAAGAATACTGCCATTCATTAAACCTGGAGTCACAGAATATGAAATTGAAGCAGAATTAATGCATGAATTTTTAAAAAATAGATCTAATGGTTTTGCTTACCAACCTATTATTGGATCAGGAGTAGACTCCTGTGTATTGCATTATATTGACAACAACAAAGCCTGTAAGGATGGCGATATTTTACTAATGGACTTTGGAGCTGAATATGCAAATTATGCTTCTGATTTAACAAGAACAATTCCAGTAAACGGGAAGTTTACAAACAGACAAAAAGCGGTTTATAATTCAGTATTGCTAGTAATGAAAGAGGCAACTAATATGTTACGCCCAGGCACTATATTTAAGGAATACAATGCTGAAATTGGTAGGATAATGGAATTGGAACTTATTAAATTAGGACTTTTAGACAAGCATGATGTACAAAAGCAAGACGCTAAGAGCCCATTATTTAAGCAATATTTTATGCATGGAACATCCCATTATTTAGGATTGGATGTACATGATGTAGGTGATTTTGACTGGCCAATGAAAGAGGGAATGGTATTTACTTGCGAGCCTGGAATATACATTTTAGAAGAGAAGTTAGGAATAAGATTAGAAAATGATATTCTAGTTACAGCAAACGGACCTGATGATTTAATGAAGAATATACCAATTGAAGCAGAAGAAATTGAACACTTAATGAATAGCTAAATCTTAGCTGTTCAGACGGATTATTGTACTACTAATTTTTCTTTTCTAATAGTTCCATCTGTGAGTCGTATCACCATCAAATAAGTGCCGCTAGGTGTGTTCTGTAAATTAATTTTCTTTAAAAATTGAGAATTTGACTGATAAACCTCATTCCCAAGCATATTATACAGAGCTACTTCTGATATGGAAAATTTATTCAGAAAATGAATGGTTTTATCTGAAAAATAGAAGATATTGTCTTTACTCGTAATGGCATCATCTATGCTACTAATCATTGAATTATACAAAACATGTACATTACTTGTTAAATGCTCATTAACCTGTGAGCCTGAAACTTGAACTCTAGGCCATATAACTACAATATTATCACCTGCTAAATAATTTTGCTGGAGAACTACTTCATACATCATACCTAGGGGAAGTTCAATACTATCTCCTGGAAATAATGCTCCTGGGTTAATATGACCGATTTCTCTTTCATCAACTAAGCCCTGGGTCTGACATAGTCTTGCAGCTCTAAGAGCTATCTGGTTAGTAATAACACTATTTCCATCATTTACTACCCAACAATTATACCAAATTGTATCTCCTATAGAAACAGTGTCAGGAAGGGAAATATTATTTGACGAAAAAGAAAGAGCAATATTCTGACCACTTGTAAAAGTAGAGCTTCCCAAAAAGAAAATAATAATAAAATGTCTTAATTTCATATACACAAAAATAATAATTTTTTTGCAAGTATTCACCTAACTTAAAACAATTTTAAATTATCTTAGCCGTTCAAAATAAGAAAATGAACATTTTACTAGAAATTATAAATTCCCTAGATAAAGAGGAAATTCGCTTTTATAAGCTCTTTGCAGGGCGCACTAATAGTGGTGATGCTCGTAAAGATATACTTTTGTTTGATTTTATTAAACAAAATGGAGAAGAGTATAGAGAAGATGAGATTAGAGAAGAACTATATAAAGACAATAAAAATAGCTTTTATCAGCTAAAAAATAGGCTTTACAAAGACCTCAATAAGAGCATGATGCTCCAGCACATGGGGAAGGAAAAGGATATTTTTATCCTTCATTTTGTGTTGCTTTCAAGAGTATATAAAAGAAAAGGGAAAGTAGAACTTTCCTTTCATTATTTAAAAAAAGCTGAAAAAGAAGCTGAAAATATTGAAGCTTATGAATTGCTTTCAATTATTTATTCAGAAATACTCACACTATCTTATGATATGGTTTCAGTTAATGTTGAAGAATATATTGAAAAGAAGAGAGCTAATAATGAGCAATTGAGCTGGGACCAAGAAATGGATTTGTTATTAGCGGCAGTATTGTATAAAATTAAGACTGCTCAGAATTTTTCAAAAAATGATGAATCTGTAAATAAAATTCTTCAAAAAACATTAGATAATTTTTCTAAAAATAAAAAAATTCCAAAAAGCCCTAAGTTTAGAATTAAGGTATATCAAGTGGTTAGCAGAATACTATTACAGCAACATGATTTTGAGGCACTAGAGGATTACCTTATTCATACCTATAAGGAATTTACGAAAGATAAGATATTTACAAAATCAAATCATGAACAAAAATTAACTATGCTTGCTTACTTAACAAATTGTTTATTTAAAACTCATAAATATAAACAATCCTTAGCATATGCCGAACTCCTTAAAAGTAGCATGAATGAACATGACGGATTTCTAAAAGATAAATATCTATTCTACTACTACAATTCTCTTGTTATTAATTATTCCTTATCTGATAAAAACAAGGCCTTAGAGGTGCTAAAAGAAGCAAAGAATAATGATGTTATTCAAAATCTGCCTACTTTCTCGGTATTTATTTATTTAAATACCGCTCTTATTTATTACGATCAAGGAAAGCTTTTGTTATCAGCAAAAAATTTATCTCGCCTTATGTTGCAGGATGATTTTGTAAATATTGGAAAATCATTTCAACTTAAAATTCATATTGCTGAACTGATTGTTCGTTATGACTTAAATCAAACTGATGTTATTGATTCTAAGATAAAGCACATAAAAAAATCATATACTAATTTACTTAAAGATGATAATTTTAACAGAGATAAACAGCTTATTGAAATTATTGATTCTCTAATTTACTGCAACAAC
>JACNFT010000040.1 GCA_014384505.1 Cryomorphaceae bacterium
TAATCCTTAGCTTTTTAAAGTTTCGCTAGTTTATAAAAGCAATAAACCAACTATCCTGATTTTGATTATGCCTCAAGATTTATAGGAGACAGGAAGTCCTATAAAAGAGACAAAAGCTTACGTAATTATATAAATTAGGCAGCTAAAGCGTAGTTATACTCGCCAATTAAAAAATTGAATTTTGATATTTACGAGCCAAAACACAATGCTCGACATGCTTACTACAAAACGCACTTGCAGTCAAATCCAGTCAGCCCCAATAAATTAATGAACAAGTGCAAAATTACAAAAATGACTAGTTAAGTCTTCTTCTTTTTTTACTTTTGTTTTTCAAACATTATAGCATTATGAAGATAGGAGTTTTAAAAGAAGAAAAAGTACCTGCCGATAAGCGTGTTCCTTTAACACCCAAGCAATGTAGACTGCTACTAGATACTTATCCAGACATTGAAATTTCAGTGAAAAGTAGCCCTATAAGATGTTTTTCAGATGCTATGTATATTGCTGAGGGAATTGATGTTGTTGATGATTTAAATGATTGTGATGTGTTAATAGGAGTGAAGGAAGTGCCAAAAGAATCACTAATTGCTAATAAAACTTATTTATATTTTTCCCATACCATAAAAGAACAGTTTTATAATAGAGAATTGCTATTGAAAATGATTGAACTTAATATAAGTATGGTTGATTATGAAGAGTTAAGAAATAAGCAAGGAAAGCGCCTTTTAGGTTTTGGAAGATATGCAGGTATTGTGGGGGCTTATAATGGTTTTTTAACCTATGGTTTAAAATCAGGAAAGTACAACTTGAAAGAAGCTCATAATTGTGAGGATAGAATTGAAATGGAGTCAGAAATTAGTAAAATTAAACTAAGTAATGAAAAAATTATAGTTACTGGAAATGGTAGGGTAGGGAATGGTATTATGGAAATTATGGAAAAGTCAAATATTAGAGAGGTTTCAAAATTAGAATTCATTCAAGATACTTTTAATGAAGCTGTTTTTGTGCATTTAAATACCATGGACTATAATGTTAAAAAAGATGGAAGTATTACTGTAAAGCAAGAGTTTTATAGTAATCCTGAATTGTTTAAGTCAACCTTTATGCACTATGCCATACATGCTGATATTTTTATTGCAGGACATTATTATAGTTCTGGTTCTCCTTTCTTATTTACTAGAGAGGATGCTAAGAGTCCAGACTTTAATCTGAAAGTTGTAGCAGATGTTTCTTGTGATATTAATGGGCCTGTTGCTTCTACAATTAAACCTTCAACTATTGCTAATCCAATCTATGGATATGATAAACAATCAGAACAAGAAATAGATTTTAGAGATGAGGGTGCAATTGCTGTTATGGCAGTTGATAATTTGCCATGTGAGTTACCAAAAGATGCTTCTGAGGATTTTGGTAATGAGATGCTAGCTAAAATTATCCCTTCTTTATTAATTAGTGATGATGAGCATATTATTGCTAATGCAACTATATGTAAGGCTGGTGATTTAACTCAAAATTTTGAATACTTAAGAAATTACGTTAATGGAAATTAAATTGCTTTTAAGTCAGCAATAGTTTGCGTAGGATTATCTGATTTAAATATAAAGCTTCCTGCAACTAAAACATCAGCACCTGCATCTAATAATTTTTTTGCATTTGCAGATGTTACCCCACCATCAATTTCTATATGAGTATTTAAACCTTGATCATTAGCCATTTGTCTAAGTTTTTTTACTTTATTGTAAGTCATTTCTTCAAACTTTTGACCGCCAAATCCTGGATTTATTGACATTAATAAAACCATATAACATTTAGGTAAAATATCTTCCAAAACACTAACTGGAGTTGTTAAGTTTAAAACTACACCAGCTTTACATCCCGCGTCTTTAATCTGAGTAAGTGTCCTATGTAAATGCACTGTTGATTCGTAATGTACGGTAATGATATCAGCACCAACTTTTGCGAACTCCTCAATATAGCGTTCTGGCTTTTCTATCATAAGGTGTACATCAAGTGGTTTTGTTGCGTGTTTTTTTATAGCCTGTATTACTGGCATTCCATAAGATATATTCGGTACAAAATGACCATCCATTACATCAATATGAAACCAATCAGCTTGGCTATTATTTATCATTTCGCAATCTCGTTGAAGGTTTCCAAAATCGGCCGCTAATATTGACGGTGCTATTTTATGTGACATGTAATTATTTTTTGGTAAATATAGGTAATAAAAAAGAGGGCTAATAGCCCTCTTTTAATTTATCCTAAATAAGTTTTTAAGATTTTACTCCTTGAGGTTTGTTTTAGCCTCCTAACTGCTTTTTCTTTAATCTGTCTTACTCTCTCTCTTGTTAAATCAAATTTCTCGCCAATTTCTTCAAGTGTCATGGCATGTCCTCCGTTTAATCCAAAGTAAGAAGAAATAACATCAGCCTCTCTAGGTGTCAAAGTATCTAGAGCTCTTCTTATTTCCTCTCTTAATGATTCTAACATTAACTCAGCATCAGGATTTGGACTTTCTTCAGAACCCATTACATCATATAAGTTACTATCTTCTCCTTCAATTAATGGAGCATCCATAGATACATGTCTTCCTGTATTCTTAAGGGATTGTTTAACTTCAGTAAGTGAAAGTTCAACTAAATCTGCAATTTCTTCAGCAGTTGGTGGACGTTCAAATTGTTGCTCCAAAACTGCATAAGCTTTGTTGATTTTATTGATTGACCCAATTTTATTAAGTGGTAATCGTACAATACGAGATTGTTCAGCTAAAGCTTGTAAAATTGATTGGCGAATCCACCAAACAGCATATGAGATAAATTTAAATCCTCTTGTTTCGTCAAAACGCTTTGCAGCCTTTATCAGTCCAAGATTCCCTTCATTAATTAAATCAGGTAAAGTTAATCCTTGATTTTGATATTGTTTAGCAACTGAAACTACAAATCGTAAATTTGCTTTGGTTAACTTCTCAAGAGCTCTTTGGTCACCAGCTTTAATTTTTTGTGCTAATTCTACTTCCTCTTCAGCAGTAATTAAATCGACCCTTCCAATTTCTTGTAAGTATTTGTCAAGTGATGCAGTTTCTCTATTGGTAACCTGCTTTGTAATTTTTAGTTGTCTCATCTGAATTTTTTTAGTTATTAAACTTTTGCAGAATCCTTATACGGATGGTTTTGCGAAAGGTTACATTATTTAAAAAATTATTTTGTTTGTTTTTCTGGCTTAGGTAAAAGTACTTTTCTTGATAATTTTAATTTACCACTTCTTTCGTCTATAGCAATTAATTTTACCTCAATAGTATCTCCTTCCTTAAGTACATCTTCAACATTGTCAACTCTTTCCCAAGCTAACTCAGAAATATGAACTAAACCGTCAGTATTTGGTGAAATTCCAATAAATGCTCCATAAGGCATTATTGATTTTACCTTTCCTTTATAGATTGCTCCAATTTCAGGCATAAAGGCAATTGATTTTATTTGTTCTACTGCTAAATCAATTTTTTCTTGATCAGTTCCTAAAATTTCAACAACACCCATATTATCTATCTCTTCAATAGAAATTTTAGTTTCAGTTGATGCTTGCAATTCTTGAATAATTTTTCCTCCTGGTCCAATAATCCCACCAATAGTAGATTTTGGTACCTTTAATACAACAATCTTAGGTGTTTGAGGTTTTAACTGAACTCTTGGTTCTGCAATTGTCTCAATAATTTTGCCTAAAATATGTAATCTTCCTTCTCTTGCTTGGTTTAGGGCTTTATCTAAAATTTCATAAGATAATCCTTGTACTTTAATATCCATTTGACATGCAGTAATACCATCAGCAGTACCACAGATTTTAAAGTCCATATCTCCTAAATGATCTTCATCACCTAAAATATCAGAAAGTACAGCATAGTTATTTGGATCTTTTTCATCAGAAATTAATCCCATTGCAATACCAGAAACTGGTTTTTGAATTTTAATTCCTGCATCCATAAGTGCCATAGTACCTGCACAAACTGTTGCCATTGAAGATGATCCGTTTGATTCTAAAATATCAGAAACAATACGTACTGTATAAGGATTGTCAGCAGGAATCATCTTTTTCAATGCTCTTTGTGCTAAATTTCCATGACCAATTTCTCTTCTACTTACATTAAATTTCATTCTAGCTTCTCCTGTAGAAAAAGGAGGGAAGTTGTAGTGTAAATAGAAACTTTCATGTCCTTGATGAGTCACTCCATCCAAACGATTAACATCAGTAGCCGAACCTAAAGTTACAGTTGTTAATGATTGAGTTTCACCTCTTGTAAATAAAGCTGAACCATGTGGGCTATATAAATAATCTACTTCACACCAAATAGGTCTTATTTCTGTAGTTGCTCTTCCGTCTAATCTTTTTCCTTCTGCTAATACAAGATTTCTTATCGCTTCTTTTTCAACATCATGGTAATATACACCAATTAATTTCGAATCATATTTTTCAACTTCATTCTCTGATAAGCCTGCAATCCAATCTGTTTTTACAGCTTTAAATTTAACTGATCTTTCATCTTTACCTAAACCTTCATTAGCTACAGCATAAATAGCATCATAGGTGTCTGCCTTAATTTTAGCTTTTAAATCTGCATCATGATTTTCATGACAGTATTCTCTCTTATCAGCTGAAACACCAACCTTAGCAGCTAATTCTAATTGTGCAGCACATTGTACTTTAATTGCTTCATGACCAATTTTAATTGCTTCAATCATTTCTGCTTCTGAAACTTCACTCATTTCTCCTTCCACCATAGCTACACTATCAGCTGATGCTCCAACCATAAGGTCAATATCTGCATTTACTAATTCTGCTGATGAAGGGTTGATTATAAAACTTCCATCAATTCTTGCTACTCTACACTCTGAAATAGGTCCGTTAAAAGGAATATCAGAAAGTGCAATTGCAGTTGAAGCAGCAAGTGCAGCTAAAGCATCAGGTTTTACGTTAGGGTCATGTGAATTTAAAGATATCATAATTTGTACCTCAGCATGATAATCACTAGGAAACATAGGTCTTAATATTCTGTCAACCAAACGCATTACTAATATTTCTTGGTCAGTTGGTCTTCCTTCTCTTTTTAAGAATCCTCCAGGGAATCTTCCGTCAGCAGCAAATTTCTCTCTATAATCTACTGTTAAAGGTAAAAAATCTACTCCTTCTCTAGCTTCAAAGCTAGAAACTACAGTTGCAAGCATATGAGTATTACCCATTCTTAATTCAACTGATCCGTGTGCTTGTTTCGCTAATTTTCCTGTTGAGATAGTAATCTCTCTACCGTCTGGTAGTGTAATAATTTGTTTTTCTTCTTTTATCATCTTGTCTTCTTTGTTTATAAAAATTAAAAAAGGCAATAAAAATATTGCCTTTTTTGTAGTTTGTCTTTTTGTTTTATCTTCTAAGACCTAAATTTTTCACTAGTTCTCTGTATTTCAAAATATCTTTACCTTTTAAATAGTCTAGTAATTTCCTTCTCTTACCAACCATTAGTTGTAATGATCTTTGCGTTCCGTAATCTTTACGATTTAATTTTAGGTGCTCAGTTAAATCTGAAATTTTCTTAGTAAATAAGGCTACTTGAGAGTGAACTGATCCCGAATCTTTGGCATCATTACCAAATTCTTTGAAAATGTTTTCTTTGTCTTGTGTTGTTAAGCTCATGTTTTTCTATTTAAAACCACTTTAATTTATGGGCTGCAAATTTACTAAACTAATTGAATAATAAACCCTTTTAAAATAGAATTTATTTTTTAATAATTCTGAATAGCTGTGCCAGTTTTTCTTTAAGGTCTTTTCTGTCAACTATAAAGTCAAGAAATCCATGCTCTTGTAGGAACTCTGAGGTTTGAAATCCTTCAGGCAAATCTTTTCCAATAGTTTCTTTTACTACTTTAGGCCCTGCAAAACCAATTAAAGCATTTGGTTCAGCAATATTCATATCCCCTAACATAGAAAATGATGCAGTAGCACCACCAAACGTAGGGTCGGTACATAAAGAGATGTAAGGTAATCCTGCCTTACTTAATTGAGCTAGTTTAGCTGATGTTTTTGCCAATTGCATTAAGGAAATACCAGCTTCCATCATTCTTGCTCCTCCTGATTTGGAGATGATAAGCATTGGATGTTTATTTTCACGAGCATAATCAATTGCTCTGGCAATTTTCTCACCTACAACTGAACCCATTGACCCTCCAATAAATGTGAAATCCATTGCTGCAATAACAACTATATTTCCTTTTATTTTACCATGTGCAGTTCTAACAGCATCTTTTAGACCTGTTTTTTTTTGCATATCTTTTATTCTTTCAGGATACTTCTTTTTATCCTTAAATTTCAAAGGGTCTAAGGATGTCATTTCTTTATCTAACTCTGTGAATTTATTGTTATCAAATAAAATTTCAAAATATTCGGCTGAACCTATTCTGTTATGGTAGTTACAGTTAATGCAGCAATGAAGATTTTTTTTATGTTCTTCTGTAGTAACTATCGTTTTACATTTAGGACACTTGCTCCATAGTCCGTCTGGAGTTTCTTTTTTTTCATGTGTGGAAGTAGTAATTCCCTCCTTTATTCTATTAAACCAACCCATAATTATGCGTTTGTATTTATGTTATTTAAATCGTTAAATGATTGAGTCAATCTAGCTTTAAATGTTAACTCACCAGCTCTATTATAAGTTCTAGGATCATAGTATTTTTTATTTGGCTTTTCTTCTCCTTCAGGATTTCCGATTTGAGTTTTAACATAATCATTATTTGCTAAAAAATAATCTCTAACTCCCTCAGTGAATCCCCATTGTAAATCGGTATCAATATTCATTTTAATAACTCCATAGCCAATTGCTTCAGTAATTTCTGCTTGACTAGAACCTGAGCCGCCATGAAATACAAAGTTAATTGGTTGCTTTTCAGTACCGAATTTTTCTTCAATGAATTTTTGTGAATTGTCAAGTATTTTTGGGGTAAGAACTACATTACCTGGTTTGTAAACGCCATGGACATTTCCAAAAGCAGCAGCTACTGTAAATTTATTACTTATCTTCATAAGTTCTTCATAAGCATAAGCCACTTCTTCAGGTTGAGTGTATAGTTTTGAGACGTCAATATCAGTATTGTCTACTCCATCTTCCTCTCCACCTGTAATCCCTAATTCAATTTCTAAAGTCATGCCAATTGCACTCATTCTTTTCAAGTATTTTTTACATAACTCAATATTTTCTTCTATAGGTTCTTCTGATAAATCAATCATGTGTGAAGAATACAATGGTTTTCCATGTGCAGCATAAAATTCTTCACCCGCTTCTAATAACCCATCAATCCAAGGTAATAGTTTTTTTGCAGCATGGTCAGTATGTAAAATTATACTTGCTCCATAAAGTTCCGCCATTTGGTGTACGTGCACAGCACCTGAAATTCCTCCAGCAATTGCTGCTTCTTCATCTATATTAGACAACCCTTTTCCAGCATAAAAATGACATCCTCCATTTGAAAACTGAATTATTGCAGGTGCGTTAAGTTCTGCAGCGGTTTCCAACACTGCATTTACTGTGCTTGTATTGCTTACATTTATTGCTGGTAACGCATATTTATTTAGTTTTGCATCAGCAAAAACTTCTTGTAATTGGTCTCCTGTTAATACTCCAGCTGCAAATTTTGACATTAGGTTTTGAGTTTTTATTTAAGAGGGTAAAATTAGAAGATTGTTATGAATTTTAGCATAATTTTCTAATAATTTCATATTATTGATTGTAATTAAAATAAAATAAGTGATTTCAAAAAATCAGATCAAGTTTATTAAGAGTTTATCTCTTAAAAAGAATAGGGTAAAGGCACAATTATTTGTTGCAGAGGGTGAAAAGATTGTAAATGAATTGTTGAATTCAAATTTAGAAATTGAACATATTTATGCTACAAAACAATTTTCTGCTATAAATAGATGTCAAAAATCAGCTATAACTTTGATTACTAATGATGAGTTATTAAGGATAAGCAACTTGACTTCACCAAACAATGTTTTGGCTATTGTTAAGATTAGTCAAAAAGAATCAGAAAAAAGTGGTGGAATTAAGCTAGTACTAGATGATGTAAATGATCCTGGAAATTTAGGAACAATAATTCGAATGTGCGATTGGTTTGGTGTTACACAACTTATTTGTTCAAACAGTACTGTAGATTGCTATAATGCTAAGGTAGTTCAATCGGCTATGGGTTCTTTGTTTAAGCTTGATATTAAGTATTTGGACTTAGCTACTTATTTAGCTGATATTGATACACCAATTTATGGTGCTTATATGAATGGTGTTGATGTTAAGGGGCAAGAATTTCCTAAGCAGGCTCATCTTATTATGGGAAATGAAGCGAATGGTATATCGGAATCAATTAGTAAATATATTACGAATAAAGTATCAATTAAAAACATTGGGGGAAATACAGAATCATTGAATGTTGCAGTGGCTACTTCAATATTATTGCATGAATTTTGCTCTTAATTCCTTTTTAATTTGTACTGATCCTCCCATCTTAATCCCTCCCAACCACATTCAGTACACGTATAACGCATACTATCAAAGATTGTGAAAGTTAGTTTGTTAATTATCCGATCTCTAGTTGTCCTTCTGACTCTATTCAAAGAAGAACTGCAATCAGGACAACAATTATTGCATTTTTCACAACTTTTTTTTCTTCCAATGTTCAAATATCGGAATATAAAAAGAATTAATACATAAAATAGTATTATAATAAATACTAGTAGAAAATGGTCCATAAAATATAATTAATCGTTTTTTTTACTTTTCATGGCTAAAAATAATAATAAAAATTAATTATGAGCTATTAATCTGTAATAAATTTAAAAAGAGATTGTTGTTATCTTTTTTTTATTCAAAAGTAAATGAAATCATCCATCCATTAGTGCTTAAATGATTTATGGATTGGGTGTAAACCGTTTCATCCTTTGAAAGAAGATTTAGGATTCCATATGAGAGCTTTATCTGAGGAGAGAATTTGAAATATTCTAAGTAAAAGTCAAATCCAAAACCAATTTCACCCATTAAGTCATTTTTCTTTAATTTTACTATTTCTTGCCCTTCATCATTTATTTTGTCTTGTGAGGCAACATCTATACTGTATTTTACACCTCCAATTACATAGGTTCTGAAATTGTTATATCGAGCAGATTTATATTTTATATAGATAGGGAAATCAATTAAAGTAGATTCAATTCGTTTTACTCTTTCATCACTTACGCCATTGCTGTCAATAAAGCCATAATTCAAATTTCGCTCTCCAAAAACTAGAGTAGGAATAAAGCGTAAGTCGGTAAACTTCCCAATTCTAAGGTTAGATACTATCCCAAGATTAAATCCTTTTTGACTATTAGAAAGTAGGGTGAGTAAAGTGTCATTGGTTAGTGTGTTACTGCTTTTCTTAATATTAAAATTAAGTTCATTTATTCCAAGGGTAAATCCAAAATGCAATTTCTTAAAATCATAATTTATCAGATTTTGAGGTTTTTTTCTCCTTTGTCCATAAGAGTTGCTAGCCCCTATAAATAAAAGTAATATAATAAAGTATTTAATTTGTTTCTGCATTCAGCCCCTAAACGATAAGGATATTATTTTATTGCAACATACAATGAAACGATTCCAAAGCTAAGTGGAATGTGTTTGGATTCTTTAAATCCTACTTTAACGAGCTCAGTTAAAAAATTATTTCCTGAAGGAAATGCAGAAACTGAATCCGGCAAGTAACTGTAAGCATTTTTGTCTTTTGAAATAATACCTCCTATAAAAGGCAATATATGATGAAAATATAGCTTGTAAAACTGTTTTAAAGGAAAATGAGTAGGCTCTGAGGGTTCAAGTATAGTTATTATTCCACCTGATTTTAGTGTTCTATACATTTCTGCAAGTCCTTTGTTTAAATCTTCAAAATTACGCACACCAAAGCCAGCAGTTATTGCATCATAACTATTGTCCTGAAAAGGTAAGTTTTCTGAATCAGCCAGTTGTAATTGAATCCTATCTGTAAGTCCTTTTTTATTTATTTTTTCAACTCCAACATCAAGCATTCCTTGTGAAATATCAATACCTGTAATTGTAGCATTGGTATATTTTGAAGCACTAATAGCAAAATCCCCAGTGCCAGTAGCGATATCAAGTATTGTAGCTGGATTATTACTTAGTTTTTTAATAGCAATTTTACGCCAGATATTATCCATTCCAAAGGATAGTGTATGATTCAGAAAATCATAACTCCCCGCAATTTTATCAAACATTTGAGTTACTTGTTTTTTCTTTGTTTCTGTGTTGTTGTAGGGAGTAACTTTAGTCATTAACTAATGTGTTTTAAAGCTTGTGTAAGTAATTTTTCTTTATTGATAGGCACAACTCCTACCTCTTCACATACTATCCCACCTGCTAAGTTAGAAAGCACGGAAAGATCAGTATAATCCATGTTTGAAGCAAGACAAAGAGATGCTACAGAAATAACAGTGTCGCCAGCACCAGAAACGTCAATAATATTTCTTTTAAAAGCTGGAGTATGCTTAAATTCCTTTTCAGAATTAATACACATCCCTCTTTCTGATAAAGTAAGTAAAATTCCTTTTGCAGAAAGTTTTTTTCTTAGTTCTGAAGTAGCTTTTTCAATTTCAGCAATATTATTGGTATCAAAATCAACTTGCATCCCTGCTTTTATTTCTGCTAAGTTGGGTTTAAATATTGTGCAGTTTTTATAAGAGTTAAAGTTTAGTTTTTTAGGGTCAACAATGGTAGGAATTCCTTTTTTATTTGCAGAATCAATCACCCTTTCAATTATTTCAGGAGTAAGTACTCCTTTATTATAGTCTTGCAAAATAATAACATCAATATCATTTATTAGACTTATAGTAAGTTTTAAGAATTCTTCTACCTGTTCAATAGGAGAGGTTTCTTCTTCATCAATTCGTAATTGGTGTTTATTTTCAGCAATTACTCTAGTTTTAATTGTTGTTTTTCTTTTATTAGTAGAAAGTATTCCTTCAGTGGATAGGTTCGATTCTTTCATTAGTTTCTCAAATAAAACACCTCTTTCACCCGCACCAATTACTGAACACAAAATAGGATTAGCACCAAGAGCTTTTAGGTTTAGAGCAACATTTGCTGCTCCTCCTAATCTGTTCTCGTGTTTTTTGACTTCAACAACAGGTACAGGTGCTTCTGGGGACATTCTATTTACTTCCCCCCACATATAAGCATCAATCATGGAATCACCTACAATGAGAACTTTTTTATTATTAAATCCCTGAAATAATGTATTGAAATCCATTAACTTAGTTTTGCTAATTGTTTTTTAATTCTTGACATTGCTTCCATTAATTTATCATCAGCTGCAGCATAAGAAATTCTTACGCATTCAGGATTTCCAAAAGCATCACCAGCTACAAAAGCAACATGAGCATTGTTTAGTAAATACATGCAAAAATCATTTGCATTATTAATGGTAGTATTTCCAACTGACTTACCAAAATAATAACTTATATCAGGAAAGACATAAAATGCTCCTTGTGGAATATTACACTTAATTCCCTTAATACTGTTCAATTCATTTAAAATCATATTTCTCCTTTTTAGGAAGGTATCTTTCATATCAATTGTAACTTCTTTTGGGTCAGCAAGCATAGCTGTTTCAGCTGCTTTTTGTGCTATTGCACAAGTAGCGGAAGTAATTTGTCCTTGAATTTTATTACAAGCTTTAGCTACCCAGAGTGGCGCTCCAATAAATCCAACTCTCCAGCCTGTCATTGCAAAACCTTTAGAAACACCATTTACGGTTATTGTTCTGTCTTTCATACTAGCGATCGTTCCCATTGAAAAGTGAGAGTCAGTAAAGTTGATGTGTTCATAGATTTCATCAGCAACAACATAAATATCAGGATATTTTTCCAGCATTTTTGCAATTGCCTCTAATTCTCTTTGGGTGTAAACAGTTCCACTTGGATTACAAGGAGAGCTAAACATTAATAGTTTCGTTTTTGGTGTAATTGCAGCCTCCAACTGCTCAGGAGTAACTTTAAAGTCAGTAGCAATAGTTGAAGGAACTTCAACAGGAACACCTTCTGATAACTTGATGATCTCAGTATAACTTACCCAATAAGGACAAGGTAAGAGTACCTCATCACCAGGGTTCAATAAACTCAAACATACATTGGCTAAGGATTGTTTAGCTCCAGTAGAAGTTACTATCTGTTCAGCTGTATATTCTAAATTATTATCCCTTTTAAATTTTTGAACAATAGCGTTGCTTAGCTCAGGTAATCCAGGAACTGGTGTATAGTGAGAAAAATTATCATCTATTGCTTTTTTTGCAGCTTCTTTTATAAAATCAGGTGTATCAAAATCTGGCTCTCCTAAGCTTAAGGCAATTACATCAATTCCTTTAGCTTGTAATTCTCTACTCATTCTTGCCATAGCTAGTGTTGCTGATTCTGCTAATCGGTTTAACCTGTCTGATACTTTTGTCATGCTTTATATTATAGTGTTTATTGTGGTTTTTAAAAGGGGCAAATATAGTGAATAGTTGTTGGTTGCTAGTTTTTAGTTGTCAGAAAATTATGAGTAAAATTCATTTGGTAAATGAGTTTGTATATATTTACAAAATGAAAAAATTATTATTTTTAACTGTATTCCTGTTGATTTCAGGCATTACAAATGCACAAAAAGTTTTTACTGTTGAATACGCAAGCCAAGCTGATGTAAAAGTATTTGTTGCTGACTATGAAAGTAGGGCTGATTTATCTGTATTTAAAGTAGATTATGAAAGCCGTGCAGGAAAAAATGATGGAAACTGGTTTTTTGTAGATTATGCAAGTAGGGCAGATAAAAAAATATTTTTTGTGGACTATGCTTCACAAGCTGATGTTATCATTTTTTTTGCTGACTATAGCAGTAGGGCAGGATGGAAGAAGAAAGAAAAGATGCATTTGTTTTACTAGAATTTGAATTATGAAAAAACTACTACTTATATTAATTGCTTTACCTATGATTGGTTTTGGGCAAAATCAAATTATTTGGGATGCAATTTCGGATGTATCTCTTTCTTCTTTCGGAAATAACCATCCAAGAATAGTTCATGATGGGGGTGGAAATCCGTTAGTAATTTGGAATAATTCCAACAATGTTATGTTCTCAAAATGGAATGGACTAACATTCTCTACTCCAATAGAACTAAATCCAACAAATATTGATGTAGCAGGAGCAAGTTTTATGGGACCTGACATTGCTTCACATGGCGATACAATTTATGTGGTTTATAAAGAGAATCCTGAAAACCTGATTACAACTCCTATTTGGTGTACCGCTTCTTATGATAATGGGGTAACTTTTCAAACTGCAGTAAAAATTGAAAACTCCCCGACATCAATAACTCGATTCCCTACAATAACAACTGATGATTCTGGAAATCATATTGTAGCTTTTATGAAACTTGATTCTTCCTTCACAAACGCAAGATGGTTTGTTTCTGTTTCAAATGATTTTGGTACTTCCTTTCAGTCTCCAGTTTTAGCAAGTGGCTGGAGTAGCCCAACATCAGAAGTGTGTGATTGTTGTCCTGGTAGTATCGTTAGTTCTGGAGATAATATTTTGATGCTTTATAGAGATAATAACAATGATATTCGAGATACTTGGGTTGGAATATCCTCAGATTTAGGAAATTCTTTTAGTAATGGCGTAAATCTAAGCAATCTAAATTGGTTTTTCAATTCATGTCCTGGATCTGGTCCAGATGCTGTTATTATTGGAGATACTCTATATAGCACTTTTATGAATGGATCAAGTGGTCTAAATAGAGTGTACTTTTCAAAATTATCTTTAATAACTCTTACTACTACATCTGCAAATTTATTGACCGGAAATATATCAGGATTATCTCAACAAAATTTTCCTAGAATTGCGAAATCTGGAAATTCATTGGCTTTTGTTTGGAATCAAAATATTAATGGCAATTACCAACTGCCAATTATTTCTTCTGAAAATATCAATAATGGAATACCTTTAAATTATGATACGGTTTCATTAAATAATATAAAAAACACAGATATAGTAATGTTTGACAATCAAATCTGTGTAGTGTGGGAGGATGATAATTCTGGTACAGTAAAATATCGTTTTGGTACTTTCTCAATTCCTTCAACTGTAAGTGAATCTACTTTTATTGAAAATAAAAAACTCCTTAAAGTAACAGATTTATTAGGAAGAGAAACAAAACAAACTAATCAACCTCTCTTTTACATCTATAATGATGGCACTATGGAAAAAAAGATAATAATTGAGTAAGTCATAATTATTCCGAGCCTTGGAATACAGCTATTAATTCCTGCAATATGTCAATCATTCGCGTATTTATGTCTATCAATCACAAGTTTCTGTCCTTCAATCGTGTGTTTTATAGCATCAATCACAAGTATATAGCCGTCAATGCTGTGTTTTTGTTCGTCAGTTGCGTGTTTTATAGCATCAATCGTCAGTTTATACGCGTTAAAGCTGTGTTTATAGACGTTAATCGTGTGTATGTATTATTAAAACTACTAGATAAGAGGGGCTGTGTAATTGTTCCTTATTACTAATTTGTATATTTTACTACTTAAAGAGGTTAATTGCTACAAATTTTCTAAAATTGTATAAATAGAACTGCCGTTTTTAAGAGATTCTTCTGCTTGTTTCAAAGTATTATTTGCTTTTAGCAATTGGTACTTTTTATTTCCTAATTCGTGTTTTATAATATGATGTAACCAATAATTATTTTGTTTAATTCTATTGCTCATAAAATATGAATTTGCTTGCATTTGGTTATTGTATTTTTCTATCAATTCCCAAATGGTATCCAATCCTGTTTTATCTAAAGCTGAACAAGTACTCACTTGAGGAATCCAACCATTTTCTTTGGCAGGAAACAAATGTAAAGCTCTCTTATATTCCATAGCAGCATTTTTGGCTTTTATGCTATTGTCTCCATCTGATTTTGTAATTATTAAAGCATCAGCCAATTCCATTATTCCTCTTTTAATTCCTTGTAGTTCATCACCTGCACCTGCTAACATGAGCAGTAAAAAGAAATCGGTTAAATTACTTACTGTAGTTTCGCTTTGTCCAACACCAACAGTTTCTATTAGGATAATATCAAAACCTGCCGCTTCACACAAAATAATACTTTCTCGAGTTTTATTGGCTACTCCACCTAAAATCCCACTACTTGGGCTTGGGCGAATAAATGCATTTTCATCAGCTGAAAGTTCATGCATACGACTTTTATCTCCTAAAATACTTCCATGTGTTCTCTCACTTGTTGGGTCAATAGCAAGTACAGCAATTTTTTTTCCTTTGCCAGTTAGTAGTTTGCCAAAGGCTTCAATAAAAGTGCTTTTTCCAACTCCTGGTACACCCGTTACTCCAACTCGTATTGATTTTTGACTATGAGGTAAGCATAATTTTAGTAATTCTTGAGCTTTTTGTTCATGCTCAGGCAAAGTGCTTTCTAATAGGGTAATCCCTTGCCCTAAAGCAGTGCGATTTCCTTCAATTATTTGTTGAGCTAGTTCCATTATTTTACAGCAATTATCGAAATTTCAACATTTACATTTTTAGGTAATACGGATACTTGTACCGCCTCTCGTGCAGGAGGATTCTCTGAAAAACATTTAGCATATACTTGATTAACAGCTGAATAGTCGTTCATATCTATCATAAAGATTGAGCATTTTACTACATTCTCAAAATTCATGTCTGCTGCATTTAATACAGCCAAAATATTTTTCATTACCTGATTAGTTTCAGCAGTAATATTTTCTATTACTAAGTTTCCTGTATCTGGATTTATTGCTATTTGCCCCGAGCAATAAAGTGTATTACCACTGAGTATAGCTTGGCTGTAAGGCCCTATAGCTTTTGGAGCATTTTTAGTATTGATTACTTTTTTCATTCTTTTTAGTTTCTGTGCCCAAATATAGCACTTCCTACTCTAACCATACTGCTTCCTTGTTCTATTGCTAATTGATAATCTCCACTCATCCCCATGGATAGTGTAGTTATGTGTTCATTTTTTACAGTATCAAACACAGTTTTAAGACTGCTAAATTCTTGTATTACTTGCTGCTTGTTATCTGTAAAAGTTGCCATTCCCATTAGTCCAACAATTCTAATATTTTGGTATTCATTAGCAGTATTTACTGCTTCATTTACTTCAGATATATCAAATCCAAATTTTGTACTTTCTGTTGCAATATGCACTTGCAAAAGGCAGTCAATCACTCTGTTGTTTTGTTTTGCCCTTTTATTAATTTCTTTGAGTAATTTAATTGAATCTACACCATGAATAAGTGAAACAAATGGAGCTATAAATTTTACTTTATTAGTTTGTAAATGCCCAATCATATGCCAATTAATATCTTTTGGTAATTCTTCAAACTTTTGTACTAATTCTTGTACTTTATTTTCTCCAAATATTCTTTGTCCTTGTTGATAGGCTTCTATTATAGCTGAGTTTTGCCTTGTTTTAGATACGGCCACTAATGTTACTTCTTTAGGAATAGATTTTAGTATAGTATTTAGGTTAGCTTTAATATCCATTATTCTAAAGAGTAGATGGTTAGTCCAGAACGTAATTTTGGCTCAATATAAGTGCTCTTTGGTGGCATAAATCTATTATTATCAGCTACCTGCTTTAAGGCACTAATTGAGATGGGTTTTAAGATGAAAGCTATTTCATATTCTCCTGAATCAATTTTGTTTGCAATTATTGAAAGGGGAGTAGTGCCTGATTCAAAACTGATATTTTTATCAGTTTTTTCATCAGTAATATTTAGTATTGGTGCTAATATATTGTTTGATAATATTGCAGGGTCTAATTTACTTACACAATCTTGCTCTATATTTTCCGATAATAAAACTAAGGAATACCAAGTTCCTCTTATGTACATGGAAATTTCATCTGTAATAGTAGGAGAGTAAGGAATATTTCCTTTTTTTATAACAGTATATGATTTTTCAATTTCAGCAATAAGTTCGTAAGAAGTTAGTCCGTTAGTGTGTTTTATTAATCGGTTAAAATTGATGATGTTCAATTGGTTTTCATCAATTAAAAAACTCATAAAATATGGACTATTTTTTTTAGTGCTATTTTGAGCTAAAAGAGCTGAAGATGCTGACCTATGATGCCCATCAGCAATGTACAAATTATCAATACTTTTAAATGAATTTATAATAATATTGATGTCCTTAGTACTATTTACTAACCATAATTTATGGATTGTTTTATCAGTTGTTGCAAACTCGTACTCAGCTCTAGTTACTTTGTAATTTTGAATAAGATTAGTAACAGCTGTATTTTTTTGATGACACAATAAAACTGGTTCTGCATTAAAACCTGTCGTATCCAAGTAGCTTTTGAACATTTTTTCCCTTGCGGTAATGGTATGTTCGTGTTTTTTTATATTTCCATTTAAATAATCGGCAACTGCTGTAGCACCAATAATACCTTCAAAATTTTGACTTTCATTTGTTTGCTGATAAATATAAAAGCTTTCTGTATCTTCAGTTATAAAAAATCCAGCTTCTTTAAAATCATTAAACTTAGCTTTTACAGCATTAAATTTATTTTTTCCTTTTTGCTTAATATTAGGATTAATAATATGTAAAAAGGTAAATGGATTATGTTCTAATTTTTCTTTTAAGGTTTCGTCAGAATAAGATAAATAGGAGCGTGTTGCTACTAGGTTAGCCTTGTCTCTTGTTGGGCGTATAGCCTTAAAAGGTCGAACGATTGCCATTTTTATTTATTAAAATGAGTATCAATTTGATCAGCCAATTCAGTGCCAATTCTATCTTGTGCTTCTAGTGTTGCTGCGCCAATATGAGGAGTAAGCGAAATTGCATTATGCATGCAAATATGTATGCTTGGAGTAGGTTCATTATCAAAAACATCAAGCCCAGCATAAGCTAGTTTTTCTTTGTCCAAAGCAAACATTAAAGCTGTTTCATCAATAACACCACCTCTAGCAGCATTCACAATTCCAGCTCCTGTTTTCATCATTCCTATTTCTTCTGCACCAATTACAGCTTTGTTACCAATTTTAGGTACATGTAAAGTAATAAAATCAGAATTCTTTAGTACTTCCTTTAAACTTTCAGTTTCAATGGTGAATGATTTTTTATCTCCATTAAAAAAGTCTAACGTTATGTTTGCCTCCTCAATAAATCTATCATGAGCAATTACTTTCATTCCAAGGCCTATTGCTCTTTTTGCAACTTCTTGTCCTATACGTCCAAAACCGATAATTCCTAGAGTTTTTCCTGCTAGTTCTCTTCCGTTAGCATATGATTTTTTTAAACTTCCAAAGTCAGCATCACCAACCATTGGCATTTGACGATTACTATCAAAAAGGAAACGAACCATTCCAAAAAGTTGAGCAAAAACAAGTTCAGCTACTGATGATGAAGATGCTGCAGGTGTGTTAATTACATTAATGCCTTTCTCTTTTGCATAATCAACATCAATATTATCCATTCCAACACCACCTCTCCCTACTACTTTTAGATGTGGACAAGCATCAATTAAATCCTTACGAACAGTAGTAGCACTTCTTACTAGAAGTACTTCATAGTTTTCTGAATTTATTGTTTTGATTAAATCATCTTGAGAAACATGTTCTGTTACTATTTGAAATCCTTTTTCTGTTAAAGCATCAATCCCGGCTTGCGAGATTCCATCATTTGCTAATATCTTAATCATCTTAATTTTGTTCTAATTTTTTCATCATATCTATTAATACTTGTACACTTTCTATTGGCATTGCATTATACATGGAGGCTCTATATCCTCCAACTGACCTGTGTCCTTTAATACCACTTATTCCTGCTGCATTCCATAAAGTGTTAAACGCATCTTCTTTACTACTATCATTTAACAAGAAACAAACATTCATATTTGAACGATCCTCCTTTGCTGCAGTTCCTTCAAATAATGGATTTCTATCAATCTCTGCATATAATAAGTCCGCTTTTTCCTGATTCATTTTTTCTATAACTTCAACTCCACCTAAATTCTTTAGCCATTGTAGGGTAAGCATTGAAACATAAATAGGGAATACTGGAGGTGTATTGAACATACTATCTTTACTGATATGGGTATTATAGTCCAACATAGTTGGGATATTTCTGCCTGTTTTACCTAAAACCTCATCTTTTACAATTACTAAGGTTGTTCCAGCAGGGCCCATATTTTTTTGTGCCCCAGCATATATAATATCAAATCTACTCACATCAATCCTTCTGCTAAAAATATCTGAACTCATGTCACAAACCATAAGGGTAGTAGAGTTAGGAAATTCCTTCATCTGCGTTCCGTAAATAGTATTGTTTGATGTACAATGAAAGTAATCTACATCACTAGGAATTTCATATCCTTTTGGAATATAATTATAGTTTGTGTCTGATGAATCACCTACAATAATTACATCACCTAATTTTTTTGCTTCAGCAATAGCATTTTTAGCCCAAACTCCAGTATTGGTATAAGCTGCTTTCCCATTAATTTTCATAAGGTTAAAAGGAACCATTAAAAATTCCATACTTGCCCCTCCTTGTAAAAATAAAACAGAATAACCTTTTGGAACATTTAAAAGTTCTTTTACCAATTCAACAGCCTTGTCCATTACTGCAACAAAAGGTTTGCTTCTGTGTGAAATTTCAATTAATGATAAATTATCATTATTGAAATTAAGTATTGCATCTGAAGCTTGTTTTAAAACTTCTTGGGGTAAAATGCAAGGTCCTGCTGAAAAATTATGTTTTTTCATATTGTATCTATTTTTATCTATTGTTTTACTCTTTCTATGTATGAACCTTTTTCAGTATCAATTTTTATTTTATCGCCCTCATTAATAAACAAAGGAACATTAATACTTGCTCCTGTTTCAGTAGTAGCAGGCTTAAAGGTATTGGTTGCCGTATTTCCTTTCATCCCAGGTTCAGTATGAGCTATTTCCAATTCTACATGTGATGGAAGTGTTGCTGATAAAGGCATTCCTTCATCAGCATGAAATAGAACCTCTACATTTTCACCTTCTTTTAAGAATTGAACATTGTCAATAAAATCCTTAGCTAACATGATTTGCTCATAGTCATCATTGTTCATTAAATGGCAATCATTTCCTTCAAAATAAAGAAATTGATATTTTCTATTTTCTATTCGAATAATATCAATTTTAAAACCAGAAGTAAAGGTGTTATCTAAAAGCCTACCTGTATTTAAATTTCTGATCTTAGTACGAACAAATGCAGGTCCTTTTCCTGGTTTAACATGCTGAAAGGATTCAATTTTCCAAGGCTCTCCATTATGATTAATACATAGTCCATTTCTAATATCTGCTGTAGTTGCCATATTTTTTATTTTTGGTTATAACCTTTCATAATCCCTCTTCCTGAATTTTGAGCAAATGATATAATTTCATCACGCTCAGGAGAAGCATTTATTTGGGTCTCAATTTGCAATAATGCTTGTGTATTATTATTATTATTTTGATATAATATTCGGAATATATCTTGAATTTCTTGTATTTTTTCACTTGAGAAACCCCTTCTTCTTAAGCCGATAGAGTTAATTCCTACAAATGAAAGTGGTTCTCGAGCTGCTTTTACAAAAGGGGGTACATCTTTACGTACTAATGATCCACCAGAAATCATTGCATGCTTACCAATACTTACAAATTGATGTACAGCTGAAAGTCCTCCAATAATAGCATATTCACCTATAGTCACATGACCACCAAGTGCTACACTATTTACAATGATGCAATTATCACCAATATTACAATCGTGTGCAATATGAGCATAGGCCATAATTAAACAATTTTTACCAATAATAGTTTTCCCTGTTATGGATGTTCCTCTATTTATCGTAGCACATTCTCTTACTGTAGTATTATCTCCTATAATAGCCAGTGATTTTTCACCTTCAAACTTTAAATCTTGAGGTACTCCAGCAATAACAGCTCCAGGAAAAATCCTGCAATTTTCTCCAATTCTTGCTCCTTCCATAATAGTTACATTGGAACCTATCCAAGTTCCTTTTCCAATTTCAACATTTTTTTCAATAGTAACAAAAGGATCAATTACAACATTGTCGGCAATTTTAGCATTAGGGTGTACATACGAAAGTGGCTGTATCATAGTTTATTTTTTAGGTGCTATTTGTGCTAACAAATCAGCTTCAACAACAATTTTTCCATTAACAAAACCTTTACCATGCATATGGCAAAGCCCTCTTCTGATAGGTGAAATTAAATTTAATCTGAAAATAATAGTGTCTCCAGGAACAACTTTTTGTTTGAATTTAGCATTGTCAATTTTCATAAAGAAAGTTAGATAATTTTCAGGGTTTTCAACGGTACTTAAAATTAAGACACCTCCTGCTTGCGCCATAGTTTCTAATTGCAAAACGCCAGGCATTACCGGTTCGCCAGGAAAATGGCCTTTGAAATAATCTTCATCAGCAGTAACAAATTTAGTTCCAACGATAAAATCTTTCCCTAAATCTCTTATTTCATCAATAAATAAAAATGGATCTCTATGTGGTAAAATTGACATTATTTTATTTCTATCGTATAGAGGCGGTGTATTGAAATCAATTTCAGGTGGTGTTTTTTTATTATCTTCCATCATTATTTTTTTTAAATATTTTGCAAATTTTGTATTATTTTTATGCCCAGGTTTTGAAGCAGTAATCTTACCTTTAATAGGTAATCCTAAAAGAGATAAATCACCAATTACATCAAGTAATTTATGTCGTGCAGGTTCGTTTTTATGTCTTAATTTTAAATTATTGAGTACTCCTCCTTCCTCAACTTTTATGTCTGTTTTATTAAAAGCTTTAGCAAGTGCATTTAGTTTTTCATCTGAAATTTCTTCTTCTACAATAACTATAGCATTATTTACATCACCACCTTTTATAAGGTCGTTTTTTAATAATTCTTCTAACTCATGTAAAAAACAAAATGTACGGGATGAAGCAAAATTTCCTTTAAATTCTGATAAATCCTCAAGTGTAGCGGTTTGTATTCCTAAAACAGTAGAGTTGTAATCAATTTCTACTTCTATTTGGTAATTGTCAGCAGGTATTGCTGTGAATGTTGTTCCACTTTCAGGGTCAGTAAAACAAATTTTTCTTTTTATTTCAAAGAATTTTTTTCTTTCATTTAATTCTTGAATACCTACTTCTGATATTAATTCAGAAAACTGAATAGAACTCCCATCAAGAATTGGAACTTCCATATTGTCAACTTCAATTATTATATTATCAATTCCTTCAGCTACAATTGCAGCAAGTACATGTTCAACAGTATAAACTTCAGAATTTTTAATTTTTAAATTGGTACTTCTATTGGTTGAAAAAACATAATCCACATTAGCAGGAATAGTTGGTTTTCCTTCTAAATCAGTCCTTATGAAACGGATTCCAGTATTTGCTTTAGCAGGTACTAATGTTAAATTGGTATGGACGCCTGTATGAATCCCAACTCCTGAAATAGTAGCGCTATTTTTTATGGTTTTTTGATTCATTTTAACCATTTATCTGTTTCTTTATAGTGTTAACTGTTCTATACAAATCAGGTAATTTTTTAAAAATGATGTAGGATCGTTGGAAATCCTTAATGTCAAATGCCATAGGACCTTGAACAATTTTACCAACTTGTTTGATGCTTGAAGCAATACCACTTTGCCCAGCAATTTTGACTTCATCAGCAATTGTAAGATGTCCTGAAACTGCTGTTTGTCCGCCAATCATGCAGTTTTTTCCAATTTTTGATGAACCTGCAATTCCTGCTTGAGCAGCAATTACAGTATGATCACCAACTTCAACATTATGGGCTATCTGAATTAAGTTATCTAATTTAACTCCTTTCCCAATTTTTGTTGAACCCATAGTTGCTCTGTCGATAGTTGTATTGGCTCCAATTTCAACATCATCACCAATAATTACATTTCCTATTTGGCTAATTTTATCGTAATTATTTTCAGCATTTGGAGCGAAACCAAAACCATCTGAACCAATAACGACACCTGAATGAATGATATTATTGCCTCCTATTTTGCAGTTATGATAAATAGAAACATTTGGATAAATAATACTGTTATCACCAATCGTAACATTTTTACCAATATAGCAGTTAGGGTGAATCTTAACATTATTTCCAATAGTAACCCCTTCACAAATAGAAGTAAAAGCTCCTACAAATACAGCATCTCCAATTGAACAATTTTCATCAATATCTGCCTTCTTAGAAATACCAACCTCATTAAATTGCATTTTATTATATAATTCAAGTAACTGACTAAAAGAAGAATAAGCATCTTCAACTTTTATTAAAGTGGATGTAATTTCTGTGTCAGAAATAAAAGAAGTGTTAACAATAATAATTGAAGCTTTTGTGGTATAAATATAAGGTGTATACTTTTCGTTAGCAAGAAAACATAAGTCTCCTTTCTTTCCTTCTTCAATTTTAGCTAATGAATTTACTTCAACTTCAGCATTTCCTACTATTTCTCCATTAAGTATTTCAGCGATTTGTTGGGCAGTAAATTTCATGTTGCAAATCTAATAATTTTAATTATCCTATAGGGCTGATTATTTCAGTTTAGGATAACACAGAAAATACTTATTTATTGTTTTTTTTAAAGCATCAATATTAAATTGACCTGAAGCAGAAGTAATGTCAATAACATCACCATTTTTCATTAAGATATTAATGTTTGCTTTTTCAATATTATAGGTGCTATTACTAACTTTATCAGAGAAAATAAAATATTCTGCCTCTTGTTTACTAATGTTGTAAGATTTTTTTACTGTATCTATTTCGGTCTCTATTTCAGATGCTGTAAATGCAGTGTTTTGTACTTTTATTTTTAATAAATTACGGTTTAGAATCATCTTTGATAATGACGATAAAACAAAATCAGGATTATTTTTCCAATATTTTAATGAGGAATAGATATCAAAATCATCTAATTCAGCAAAGTCATTTAGCAATTTTGTATTATTTTCAAAATCGATAATTGTATAATTATTTTTCAGAAATTCACTAAGATAAGGGTTTGCATAAACTTCTTTTCCATCATTTAATAATTCTTTTGCTCTTTGAAGTGTTTTAATGAGCATATTTTCGGCCGATACTACTGTTTTATGAAGATAAACTTGCCAGTACATTAATCTTCTAGCGATTAGAAATTTTTCAATAGAATAGATTCCTTTTTCTTCCACTACTAATTTGTCATCCACTACATCTAACATGTTTATAATGCGTTCAGTACCTATATTCCCTTCTGTTACTCCTGTAAAAAAACTATCTCTTTTTAAATAATCTAAACGATCCATGTCAAGTTGTGAGGATACAAGTTGATGTAAAAATTGCTTTGGATATTTGTTTTGAAATATTTCAATAGTTAAAGATAATTTTCCGTTAAATTGCTCGTTTAACCTTTGCATAAACAATAAGGATAGATGCTCGTGAGGGATGTTTGAAGTGATAGAATGTTCCAATGCGTGGGAAAAAGGACCATGACCAATGTCATGCAAAAGAATAACAATTTTTAAGGCTTCAGCCTCAGCCTCAGTTATTTCATGTCCTTTATTTCTGATTTGATTAATGGCCTTATTCATAAGGTGCATACATCCAATTGCATGATGAAATCGAGTATGATGAGCACCAGGGTAAACTAGGTAAGAAAGTCCTAATTGAGCTATTTTTCGTAATCTTTGAAAATAAGGGTGGTCAATTAAGTCAGTAATAATACCTTTATCAAGTTTTACAAAGCCATAAATTGGGTCGTTAATTATTTTGTCTTTTTTTCTGTTTAGCATATAAGCAAATAACGGAATTTTTTTAATTTTTGTAAACTATAAACAAATAAAATATGATAAGAATACTTTGGGCAGATGATGAAATTGATTTATTAAAACCGCACATTATTTATTTAGAAGGAAAAGGATATAATGTCACTCCAGCAAAAAGTGGAGATGAGGCTTTGGATTTGATGGGAGAAAACAATTTTGATCTCATTTTTTTAGATGAGAATATGCCAGGACTTTCTGGGCTTGAAACGTTAACGATTCTTAAGGAAAAGTATGCTAATACTCCTGTGATAATGATAACTAGAAGTGAAGAGGAAAGTATTATGGAGGAAGCAATTGGTTCAAAAATTGCGGATTATTTAATTAAACCTGTCAATCCAAGTCAGATTTTATTGGCTATAAAAAAGAACATAGATACCAATCGTTTGGTGGAGGAAAAGACTACAAGTAATTATCAGCAAGAGTTTAGAAAGATAAGTATGTCCTTATCCTCATTTTTAAATAAGGAAGAATGGTATGAGATTTATAAAAAGCTAACTTATTGGGAGTTAGAATTAGATAAGTTAGGAGATAAAAGTGTTGAGCAAATTCTAGCTATGCAAAAAACTGAAGCAAATACACAGTTTTTCAGGTTTATAAAAAATAATTATAAGGATTGGATTAGAGGACAAGATGCTCCTTTAATGTCACATAATTTGATACGTAAAAAGGTGTTGCCACATATGGAGGAAAATAAACCTACTTACCTTATTGTCATTGACAACCTCAGGTACGATCAATGGAAAATTATTGAGCCATCAGTTTTGGAGGACTTTAAGGTTATAAATGATGAAATGTATACCAGCATTTTGCCTACTGCAACCCAATATGCACGTAATGCTATTTTCTGTGGTTTGTTGCCTTCTGAAATTCAAAAACGCTTTCCTAATATGTGGATGAATGATGAGGATGAAGGAGGTAAAAATATGTTTGAAGCAGAATTTTTAGCTGATAATTTACAACGATTAGGGAAAGGGAGTAGCAAACATTCTTATACTAAAATTACTAATATTGATGCGGGAAGAAAAGTTGTCAGTAAAATTCCAAATATGAAACATAATGAATTGAATGTGATTGTTTATAATTTTGTAGATATGCTTTCTCATGCCCGTACTGATATGAAGGTAATTAAAGAGTTGGCTGATGATGATTCGGCATATCGTTCACTTACTGCATCATGGTTTTCCCATTCTCCATTAAAAGATATAATGAAACAAATTGCCAAACAAAAAGCAAATCTTATTATTACTACTGATCATGGAACAATTAATGTTAATAAACCATCAAGAGTTATTGGTGATAGAGATGTAAATGCAAACTTAAGATACAAGCAAGGTAAAAATCTGGATTTTCAGAAAGGAGATGTGCTAGAAATAGATAAACCCTTGGAATGTTATTTGCCAATTCAGAATGTAAGTAGTAAATATATTTTTGCAAAAGAGGATATGTATTTTGTGTATCAAAATAATTTCAATCATTATGCTAAGTTTTATAAAAACACCTATCAGCATGGTGGAATTTCAATGGAGGAGATGTTAATTCCTGTCATTACTTTAAAGTCAAAATAAATGAGTAAAACCTTTTTTGCTGAAAACTTAGAACAGTTAAATTCTATTGCTAAGCAAATATTAGATTATACTTCAACTCATAGAAAGTTTGCCTTTTATGCAGAAATGGGAGTAGGCAAGACTACATTAATAAAAGCCTTATCTTTGCAGTTAGGAGTTACTGATATAGTGAGTAGTCCTACTTTTTCTATTGTCAATGAATATCAAGCTGATGAGAACACAAAAATTTATCACTTTGATTTTTATAGAATAGAGGATGAAAAGGAAGCTTATGATATGGGTTATGAAGAATATTTTTTTAGTAGTGCTTATTGTTTTATAGAATGGTCAGAAAAAATTCCTAATTTGATTGAAGATGATATGGTGCAAATAAAAATGAGTATTGTAGGAAATACAAGAAAGATTGAAGTAATAATTTAACTATGAAAAAAGAAAAAATATTTAGTTCATTTGGAATACTTCCTAAAGAGGAAATGCTTGAAGTAAAACCAAATTTTAAGCAGTTGCAAATAGGAATTCCTAAGGAATCCTCATTTCAAGAAAACAGAGTAAGCTTAACGCCTGATTCTGTTGGGTTATTAATTGCAAACGGTCACAGTGTAATTATTGAAAAAGGAGCAGGTTTAGCTTCCAATTTTCAGGACAAAGAATATACTGATAGAGGGGCTGAATTAGCCTATTCTAAAGAAGAAGTTTTTAAAGCAAATTTTATCTTAAAAATTGAACCCCCAACTCAAGAAGAATTAACTTTAATGCAAAGAGGTCAGCAGCTCATTTCAGCTGTACAAATGAGTACACAAACGGCCACTTATTTTAAAACTTTGATAAAGAAAAATATTACCGCTTTTGGTTTTGAGTTTATAAAAAATGAACAAAATAAATTACCTATTGTTAGGAGTATGAGTGAAATTGCAGGTAATACTGCTTTGTTAATTGCTGGAGAATACTTGTCCAACACAAAAAACGGTAAAGGTTTGATGTTAGGTGGTATTTCAGGATTATTGCCAACAAATGTTGTGGTAATAGGTGCGGGTACGGTAGGAGAGTATGCCTGCCAAACTTCTTTAGGATTAGGAGCTTCAGTTATTGTGTTTGATGATTCAGTTACTAAGCTAAGAAGACTGCAAAACAATATTAAGCAAAGAATTTCTACTTCAACTTTACAACCTAAAGCATTGGGCAAAGCTTTGAAAAGAGCAGATGTCGTAATTGCTGCTTTGCGAATAGGTGATGGGAAAGTACCTTGTATAGTAAGTGAAGAGATGGTGAGTGAAATGAAAAAAGGTTCAGTAGTGGTTGATGTAAGTATTGATCAAGGAGGGTGTTTTGAAACTTCTCAAATTACTACACATAAAAACCCAACTTTTATAAAGCATGGTGTTGTTCATTATTGTGTGCCTAATATAGCATCAAGAGTTTCGCGTACAGCATCAATGGCGATTTCTAATATTTTAACCCCTATTTTGTTACGTATTGCTGAAGAGGGTGGAGTGGAACACACCATAAGAAAATATGAATGTTTAAGAAATGGAGTATATACTTGTCATGAAAATTTAACCAATAAAATGCTAAGTAAGAATTTTAATATTCCTTTTGTAGATTTAGATTTAATAATGACAAGTAGATAATATTATGAGAAGAAGACTTTTATTCTTTGGATTTGGAGCATTAATTAGTGTTTTTTTCCTTTCAATGGGACCTGAAAATCGCTTAAAAGATACCTTTTTTGCTTATGTGGATTACTTTAATATGGACAAGAGAGTTATTTCTCATCTTTATCCTAATACAACTGATGATGAAGGAAATGTGCTATTAATTGACCCTGACTTTACAGCAAAAGCTGAGTGTCAGTTGGTGTATTATAATTTGACAAAAAAAGATTTATTATCTGTTTTAGAAGATGGAGAAGTGAATTTTGAATTATCGGATGAAGATGGAGAGCCTTGCCAGTATTATGTAATTGAAAACTCAGTAAAGGGCATTGCTTTATCAGTTACTTTTGAGCTTTGTTATTACAATGATAAAAGTGTGAAGGTGATGACTTTTACATCCAATAAGGAAGATGAGGTTTGTAATTTTTAAGCCTTCTTTCTCCTTTGCTTTTCAGCTATAATATTACTGAGTTCACGCCCCATTTGTCCTGCAATGGAGGTGTTTTCTTCAGCTCGCCTAATTAAGTAGGGCATAACATCTTTTACTGGCCCGTAAGGAACATATTTACTGACATTATAATTAGCAACCGAAAGGTTATAAGAAATATGATCACTCATTCCTAAAAGCTGAGAAAAGTAAATTCTATCATCATTTTTTTTAATTCCTTTTTCATCTAAAAGATTAGCCAATAGCTGTGTGCTATCTTCATTATGAGTGCCTGCACAGATTGCTATTCTGTCAATATTATTAATACAAATATTTAGGGCATGATTATAGTCCTTGTCCGTATCTGATTTTTTAAGATGTACAGGGCAGGGGTAGTTATTTATTTTTGCCCTTTCTATCTCTTGTTCATGATATGCACCTCTTACTAATTTTATGCCGACAAAAAACTTATTTTCTGAACGCTCCAATAGGGAATTAAGGTAAGCTATTCTATCATTCCTATATAGCTGAATGGTATTGTAGATAAGGGCTTTTTTAGTATTGTATTTTACCATCATTTTCTCGGCAATACTATCGATAGCATCTTGTATCCAACTTTCTTCTGCATCAATAAAAACAGCTACATTTTTATCGTGTGCCAATTGGCAAATTGAATTTACTCTTGCTTCATACTCCTGTTTTTCTATTTCTTGTTCAGCAGATAGGGGAGTATTGTTATTTATTTTTTGGAGTAAAGAAAATTTACATAGCCCAGTAGGTTTAAAAACTGAAAAGGGAATGCTATCAGAGATTGCAGCCTTTTCAATAGAAGCTAGGGTTTGTGCTAAGGCTCTGTTAAAGTCATTAACAGATTCCTTTCCTTCTGCTGAAAAATCCAAAATTGTTCCAATTTTGGATTCCCATAATTTATCAATAGTAACTTGGCTTTGTTCTATAGTTTCCCCACCACAAAATTGTTTGTATACAGTTGCTTTTATAATTGGTTTTATGGGAAGATGTAGCTTTAATGCAAATTTTGATAAGCTGGTAAGTAATTTTGAAAAAAAAGGATTACTCATCCCTTTAAACAGAAAATAGGCTCTATTTAAATCAGGATTTGATTTGTCAGCAAAAGCTATTTTTAGGTTTTTAAAATCAATCATATATTAAATAATTTTTGGGTAAAAATATAAATATTGATAGATCGGGTTTATGATTTATATTAAATAAATTATTTAATTTTCCTTGAAATCATTAATCCATCTCGTACTGGTAAGAGTAAGGTTTCAACTCTATCTGAATTAAGCATTTTCTTATTGTACTTATCTAATGCAATTGTTTCGTAATCCTTTTCTTGTTTGGTAACCTTGCCACTCCATAGAACATTGTCAGCAATAATTAATCCTCCAATATCCATTTTTTCAATTATTGCATCAAAGTAGTTAGAGTAATTTTTTTTATCAGCATCAATAAATGCCAGCTGAAAGTTATAATTTAAGTTAGGTATGATTTCTAATGCATCACCAATATGTTGTATGATATTTTTGCTAAAGTTAGATTTTTTAAAATAACGATTAGCAACATATGTACATTCTTCATTATTATCTAATGTATGTAAACTTCCATTTGGCTTTAATCCTTCTGCTAAACATAGTGCCGAATAACCTGTATAAGTTCCTATTTCTAAAATATTTTCAGGGGAAACTAGTTTACTAAATAGGGAAAGAATTCTCCCTTGTAAATGTCCAGAAAGCATTCTGGGTATCATTACATTGGCCCAAGTTTCTCGGTTAAGTGCCGCTAATAGTTGAGATTCTTCAGTGGTATGCGTTGTAGCATAGTCTTCAATTACTTCAGGTAAAAATTCCATATTTTTGGGTATAAAAAAAGCCACACGTAGTGTGGCTTTTATGATGTTAAATTATATCTATTTGATAGATGTTGCTGTAGCTTCTTTTTTACAACATACTTTCTTTTTACCTGCTTTACTACAAGAAGATTTATTATCTCCATAGCTATTAGACTTGTCAAAGTTAAATGAACCTTCTTTACTTTTTGAGCAAGAAGCTTTTTCTGATTTAGAACATTTAGCTTTACTTTTTGAGCAAGAAGCTTTTTCTGATTTAGAACAAGATTTCTTTTTCTCACCTTTACAACAAGTTCCGTTTTTCTTGTTTTCACAAGTTGCATCACAAACTTTCCCAGATTTAGCACACGTTTTTACTTCTTTTACTTCTTCAATTCCTACTACAGTTTCAGTAGTTGCATCAGATTGAGCGTTTACATTAGCGATTCCAATAAAGAATACAGCTAAAAGTACGATTGATATTTTTTTCATTTTTGTTGTTTTTAATTTATTTTAGGCAAATATAGTAAAATAGTTTAAATATATCTCTTTAACTAATAACTAGCAATTACACTTTGTCCTCCAGTTACTTTTTCTTCTAATTGTGTGTTTATTTTTGTTCCTATTGGGAAGAATAAATCTACTCTCGATCCAAACTTAATAAATCCGAATTCATCAGCTACATTTGCTCTGTCATTTTCTTTTGAGTAAGTCATAATTCTACGAGCAACTGCACCTGCAATTTGTCTAAAAAGAATAGAGATTTTATCATTTTCAACTACTACAGTACTCCTTTCATTATCAGTTGATGCCTTAGGGTGCCAAGCAACCAAAAATTTACCAGGATGGTATTTTGTATACTTTACCTGCCCACTAATAGGGTAAACTTGGTTGTGTACATTTAAAGGCGACATAAAAATACTTACTTGTATTCTTTTGTCCTTATAGAACTCAGTTTCTTCAGTTTCTTCAATAACCACTACTTTACCATCACAAGGGGCATAAACTATTCCTTCTTTTCTTTCGAACTCACGCTTTGGAATACGAAAAAAGTTTAAAGTCATAATGAATAAAAACCCTGTGATTGCAGTTGTAAAACAAGCTACATATTCATGTGCATAAGTGTAGGCTAAATAGTTAAATAAACTAAAAGCTAAAATTTCAATTGTTAGGGTTGCGTTTCCTTCTTTGTGTAATTTCATATTAAATGATATTTAAGTAAATGTATAATACTGGAATGGTAATCATAAAAGCATCCATTCTGTCGAGCATTCCTCCATGTCCAGGTATAAAGTTTCCTGAATCTTTTACGCCAGCTTGTCGTTTGAAATAGGATTCTGTAAAATCACCAAGTGTAGCGGTGAAAGGTAAAAATAGGCTCATTGCTAAAGCAATACTATTGTCTACTTTTAGGAAATAATGAGTAGTAATGAAAGAAGCAATAACAGTGAAAATAAAACCGCCTGCAAAGCCCTCCCACGATTTTTTAGGAGAAATAGAAGGCATGATTTTTGTTTTTCCAAAGCGTACACCAAATAGATAGGCAAAGGTGTCAAAAGTCCAAGTAAGAATGAACATTAACAAAATAAGAGAGGGGTCAAATACAAAATTAAAATTAAGAATTTCTATCTTTCCGAAAAAATGAATCAGAAAAAAGGGTAGTAGTACATATACAAAAGCATAAACTTTAGATTTTCCTTTCCTTAGTTTCCACATTTCATAAATTGAAACAATGCCTAGAACTAAAAATAAAATATGGAATGATAACTCAGAAAAAGAAGTTCCGAACCACATGATAAGCACATAAACAAATCCTGATAATGCTCTTTTAAGTGTTTCGTTCATTGTTAATTTCTTTAAGTAAATTCTCTGTTTTTTCTACCTGATCTTCCTGTACATACAGCTCAACTAAACCAAACATTAAATAAGAAGAATCTTGTTTATTAAGTAGTACAACCTTAATGTTATTTTCTTCTAGCATTTGTTTTACAATTGCAGCTTTATTTGGGTTATCAGTACTAAGAACTTTTATCATTTACACTTTCTTCAGTTGCTTTAGTTTCCTTCTCCTTTGCTGCTTTAGCTTTCTTCTCTTCTGCTTTTACTTTTTTTGCTGCTTTTGCTAATTTGTCAGATTCAGTTTTTTCTTCATCCATCTTAATAAGTTGCTCTTCTTCATAGGACTTCCATTTTCTAGCTCCAAATATAGTTTCTAAATCAGCTTTAAAGATCACTTCCTTTTCTAATAATTCAGCACCAAGTTTTTCAACTTTATCTTTATTGCTAGTTAGTACTTCTTTAGCTCTAGTATATTCCTCTTCTAATATTCTACTTACTTCTTTGTCAATTAGCTGAGCTCTTTCTTCAGAATATGGTTTAGTAAAACCAGATTGTTGCCCTGAAGAATCGTAATAAGAGATATTTCCTATTTCCTTGCTTAAGCCATACATGCTTACCATAGCGTAAGCCATTTTTGTTACTTTTTCAAGGTCAGATAAAGCACCAGTTGAAATTCTACCAAAGAAAACTTCCTCAGCAGCTCTCCCTCCCATAGCAGCACAAATTTCATCAAGCATTTGTTCGGTAGTTGTTAATTGTCTTTCTTCTGGCAAGTACCAGGCAGCTCCTAATGATTTTCCTCTAGGAACAATAGTTACTTTTACTAGGGGAGAAGCGTACTCTAACATCCAACTTACTGTTGCATGTCCTGCCTCATGATAAGCAATTGTTTTCTTTTCTCCAGGAGAAATAATTTTTGACTTTTTCTCTAAGCCACCTATAATTCTATCAACAGCATCAATAAAATCTTGTTTATCAACTTCATTTTTTGATTTTCTGGCAGCAATAAGAGCAGCCTCATTACAGACATTGGCAATATCAGCTCCTGAGAAACCTGGAGTTTGTCTGGACAAGAAATTAACATCCATACTTTCAGCCAATTTGATTGGTTTTAAATGTACTTCAAATATAGCTTTACGCTCTAGTAAATCCGGTAAATCAACAAATATTTGTCTGTCAAATCTTCCTGCTCTGGTCAAAGCTTTGTCTAAAACATCAGCTCTGTTAGTAGCACCCATTACAATTACTCCTGAATTTGTACCAAAACCATCCATTTCAGTTAATAACTGATTTAGAGTATTTTCTCTTTCATCATTACTTCCTGTCATTGCATTTTTCCCTCTTGCACGACCAATAGCATCTATTTCATCAATAAAGATAATAGATGGAGCTTTTTCCTTTGCTTGTTTAAATAAATCACGCACACGGCTAGCACCAACCCCAACAAACATTTCTACAAAATCAGAACCTGATAAAGAGAAGAAAGGTACTTTTGCCTCACCAGCAACTGCTTTGGCAAGCAATGTTTTTCCTGTACCAGGAGGACCGATAAGCATAGCACCTCTAGGAATTTTACCCCCTAATTTGGTGTATTTTTCTGGAGATTTCAGGAAGTCAACTATTTCAGTAATTTCTTCTTTAGCACCTTCTAACCCTGCAACATCATCAAAAGTTATTTTTATATCTTCTTTGGCTACTAATTTACCTTGAGTTTTTCCGATATTAAATATTTGTCCACCAGCACCACCAGCGCCACCACCCATTTTTTTCATAATGAATAACCAAATAAAAACAAAGAAAGCTAAAGGTAAAATCCAACCTAAAATATCACCAAATATATCTTTTTGTGTTTCATAGAGTGGGGATATCTTATCCTCATTATCAAATGCTATTTGGGCATCTTTTAAATCATTACTAAAGGTTTCTACCGAACCGATTTCAAAGTAAAAATGAGGACCTAAATTTGGTGCATCACCAAAAGCTTTCTTTCCTACTTTCTTAAACTGTTCTTCTGATAAAAATTCTTTTTTAATATATATGTAGGCCTTGTCTTTATTTACAATCACTACTTTGTCAACCTTACCGTCTTGTAACATTGTTAGGTTGAATTCCTGCCAATTAGTAGGTTTTGTTACTTCAGTACCTATAAATTGTAAGCCAATAAAAAACACAAATATGATTGCGTACAACCAGTAGATTTTGAATTTAAAACCTTTTAACCCCTCTGGTAAACCTGATTTCTTTTTTTTATCCATTTCTAAATTCTTTTATTCTTTGTAATTTTTGAATTCTGCATCACCCCAAAAGTCCTCAATATTATAAAAAGCTCTTGTTTTTTCTTGAAAAATGTGTACGATTATATCTGAGTAATCCATTAATATCCACTCTCCAACTCTATTTCCTTCAGTATGAAATGGCTTTTCGCCTAAGTCCTTTGAAATTGTTTTTTTAATACTTCCTTCAATTGCGTTTACATGAGTGCTTGAAGTACCTGTACAAATAACAAAATATTTACTTATTGCAGAGTCTAACTTTCTTAAATCCAAGGAAACAATTTCTAGTCCCTTTACATCTTTTATTGCGTCTATTATGTTTTCTAATAGAATATTTGTTTCATCAATTTTTTTAGCCATATTTATTTTTAGATTTGCGTCTGCGAAAATACATTATTTAAACCAATAATTTCTAAAAAATTAGGCTGCTTTGTTTACTATAAATCACATAAAATTAGAAACCATAGATTCAACAAACGATTACACGTTAAGTTTGAAAGATTCACTAGTTTTTAAAGAAGGATTAGTAGTTACTGCCAATTTTCAAAGTGGTGGAAATGGGCAAAGAGGAAAAGCTTGGGAAAGCAATGCAAACGAAAATCTATTGCTATCAGTTGTTATTGAACCTAAATTAAAACTTGATGAGCAATCCTTAATTAGCAAAATAGCTGCTTTGTCAGTGTGCGATTTGCTTAAAAGTTTAGGTATTGAGGCTTTAATAAAATGGCCAAATGATATTTTGGTAAACAAGCAAAAAATTGCTGGCATATTGATGCAAAATAAATTACAAGGAAATTACATTACTCATTCAGTAATTGGGCTAGGTTTTAATGTAAATCAGCTTGTATTTAAGCACTATTTACCCAAGGCTACTTCCTTAAGGTTGCAGCTAAATAAAGAATATGAGGTTTTAGAAATACAAGAGCAATTCTTAAGTTTTCTGTCCACACGATTGATTCGCTTAAAAAAGGGTGAAAATCAGACAAATGAATATCTGAAAGCCTTATTTCTAAAAGATACACCAGCAGCTTTTGAAAGTGATAATAAGCAGTTTATGGGAATAATAAAAGGAGTAAGTGAAAGTGGAAAATTACTTATTCAGCTTGAAGACGATAGCATTACTGCATTTGAGAATCAGCAAGTAAAATATTTATTTTAGAACTTTTCCATTTTACTTGATAGTACATCCAAAAACTGTGTTAATGGTTTTTCAACCATCATTTTCATCATCATATTTAGCTCAGCATTTATTTCTAAACGGGCTTGACATTGATTTCCTTTTTCAGTAATAAAACAATCCAAAGAAAAAGGCACTTGACTTCCTTTGGCTGTTAAGGAAATTTTTGAAAAGGGAGTTTTCTCTCCTAATTCTAAATTAAGGGCTGGCATTCCTTTCATTTTAAAAGAGCAAGTACTTGCCGTACTTTCAAAATCCTTTATAGAGGAAGGCATTATCTCTTTTAGGTTGTTAAGATCTCCAATTTTAATAAAGAAATCTTCAGCACTTCTATTTACGATTACTTCTGGTGATGTAAATGTTGCCATATTTTTATTTTTTCCAAATTGATGGATTTTCTCTCCACTGTTTCAGGATAGCTAAATCTGATTCTTCAATATATTGTGATTCTATTGCTTGTGGTAATAAGGTGTTGTAGTCGCATAAAGACACATACTCACAATCGGCAGTTTTAAAGTTTTCAGTTGCTGCATCAAAGCCGTAAGTAAAGATGGAAACTATCCCTTTTACTTGCATTCCTGCTTCTTTTAAAACGCTAGCAGCATCTAAGCTACTTTTCCCGCTACTAATTAAGTCCTCAACCAATACAACTGATTGCCCCTCTTCAAAATGCCCTTCAATTTGATTTTGTTTTCCGTGTTCTTTTGCTTTTGCTCTAACATAGATAAACGGTAGACCTAACTCTTCAGCAACTAAAGCTCCATGAGGGATTCCGGCTGTTGCTACCCCAGCAATTACATTGGCACCTTTATAATGATTTTTTACAATTGCTGCTAATCCTTGTCTTATGTAATTTCTTATTTCAGGATATGATAGCGTTTTTCGGTTATCACAGTAAATTGGAGAGTTCCAACCTGCTGCCCATACAAATGGGGTGTTGGGTTTTAAAATAATTGCGTTTATTTGCAATAAAGATTTAGCAACTTGTTTAGCAATATCAATATCATATATCATGCCGCAAAAATATAAAGTTTACATTAATAATGAGCCAAAAATTATAACTGATAATTGGGAAATTTTCTGTGCTGATTATTCATTAATTGAAGCTGCAGGAGGATTGGTTTATAATGATGAATGTCAATTACTTATGATTTTCAGAAATAATAAATGGGATTTGCCAAAAGGGAAATTGGAACAGAATGAAAATATAAAAGAGTGTGCAATTCGTGAAGTCCAAGAAGAGTGTGGGATTTTAGGATTAAGTATTTTAAATACTTTACAAGATACCTACCATACTTATGAAATAAATGGAAAAAAAATACTTAAACGCACTTATTGGTTTGCTATGCATACTGATTTTAAAGGAA
>JACNFT010000109.1 GCA_014384505.1 Cryomorphaceae bacterium
AGGAAAATGATGATGTCCAACAAGTATTTCATAATATGGAATTGACTGAGGAAATTCTAACAGCTATGGATAGCGAATAAAATTATAGAATGAACGTATTAATACTAGGAAGTGGAGGGAGAGAACATGCATTTGCATGGAAAATTGCAAAAAGTAGTTCATGCAATCAATTATTTATTGCTCCAGGAAATGCAGGTACAGCTGAAGTGGGAACCAATATTAATATTGAGGTAAATGATTTTGAAAGCATAAAGGAGTTCGTACTTGCTGAAAATATTGAGTTAGTTTTAGTAGGGCCTGAAGATCCATTAGTAAATGGCATCTATAATTTCTTTAAGGAAGACAAACAGTTAATGAATATCTCTTTAATTGGTCCATCAAAAGAAGGAGCGCAATTAGAGGGAAGTAAGCAGTTTGCAAAGGAATTTATGTTCAGACATAATATCCCTACGGCAAAATATCAAGCTTTTACCAAAGATAATTTAGCAGAAGGATATACTTTTTTGGAAAGCCTTGAAGCTCCTTATGTGTTAAAAGCAGACGGTTTGGCGGCTGGGAAAGGAGTTCTAATTCTGAATGACTTGCAAGAGGCAAAAGATGAATTAAAAGCTATGGTCGCAGATGCGAAATTTGGAACCGCATCATCAACCGTAGTTATTGAGGAATTCTTAGATGGAATTGAACTTTCAGTATTTGTTTTAACAGATGGTGATTCGTATAAAATTCTCCCTTCAGCAAAAGATTATAAACGTATCGGGGAAGGTAATACTGGATTAAATACTGGAGGTATGGGCGCTATTTCACCTGTACCATTTGCTGATAGATTCTACATTGAAAAAGTAGAAAGAGAAATTATTAAACCAACAGTAGAAGGGTTAAAGAAAGATAATATTGAATACAAGGGATTCATCTTTATTGGGCTCATAAATGTAAAAGGAGAGCCTAAAGTAATTGAGTATAATGTACGAATGGGAGACCCTGAAACAGAGGTTGTTATCCCTAGAATAAAATCAGACTTACTAAATCTTTTAAAGGGAATTGGAGATGGAACTTTTAGTGAAAAAGACTTAGAAATTAGTGAAGAAGTAGCGACAACTATAATACTAGTTTCTGGCGGATATCCTGAATCTTATGAAAAAGGAAAACAAATTACAGGAATTGAAAAAGTAAGCGATAGCATTGTATTCCATGCAGGAACAAAACAAGAAGGAGAAGTGGTAAAAACAAATGGAGGAAGAGTTATTGCCCTAACTTCATTCGGAGAAAACATGAATGATTCACTTAAAAAATCATTTGATAGTGCAGAAAAAATAGCTTTTGAAGGGAAGTACTTTCGGAAAGATATTGGATTTGATTTATGATGAAGCGTGCTCCTCTCCATCTTTTCTATGCTTAATCATTTTAGTAGTCCAGATCACTAAAAAAGCAAAGATGATAACAATGTATAAATAATTTATTGTGTTTCCTACTGCTTCAACACCATTAAAAATCAGACCAAAAAAATCTCCGATTGCATAAAATATTTTATTCATAATTTTTGTTTTAATTTACTGATGCAAATCTAACTATTTTTAGAGAATACAATGTTTCTTAAACACCTTATAAATCCAAGGCCAATAATAATTTTATTTTTTATTGTTTTTTGCATACTATTTATCTGCTTACCTTTACTGAACTCCTCTTTTGAGTTAATCTTTTCTCATCAATGGGTATCTCCTATTTTTGTGTTTTTATTTGGGTTACTGCTACCAGTTTTTAACGCCTTAGGAATTAATAACTTAGTCTATGAAAAAAATATTATTCGCAAAGAAAACCTTGTGCTTGGTTTTGTATTTATACTGCTTTGTACTCCTTTTTTAAATACTTTTTCAGAGTGGATAATTTCATTTTTTCTACTTTTTTTTCTGGATTTTATCTTAGAAACTTATCAAAAAGAATACCCATTTGCTCAAGTTTTTAACGCAGGGATTATTGTATCTATTTTTAGTTTTGTTTTTCCAAACTTGCTTTTCCTAATGCTTCTTATTTTGATTAGTGGGATTAATTACAGCAACTTAAATTGGAGAAATTTATGTATATCATGTATAGGTATTGCCCTGCCCTATTTTTTCTACTTTGTTTACACTTTTCTGTTTGATAAAGCCTTTATTTTTCCAACTTTTGAAAGGCTAGAACTTATCAGTTTTCCTACAATCCTTGATTTAAAAATACCTACATTAATTTGGCTTAGTATATTGTTTATTATTAGTTTACTTTCATTTATTGAACTTTTTCAATGGCTCTATAAAAAAAGTATTCAATCAAGGAAATCTTTTCTGATTATATTCTTTTATTTTGTATTTAGTATATTACTAATTATTTTTGGAGGACTTAAGTCATGGTACTTTTTAATGACTCCATTATGTGTAATTATTGGAAACTATTTCACCTATACAAAGAATAAGAAAATTAGTAATTTTTTATTTTTACTTTTCATAATTTCTTCCATCTATTGTAGGTACTCGGTTGTGTTATAATGTGTAAATTTGCCGCATTAAAAATAATATTATGAAATTTGGTGTAGTTGTTTTTCCTGGGTCTAATTGCGACATGGATATGGTTTATGTTTTAGAGACTATTATGAAGCAAGAAGTAGTAAAACTTTGGCATAAAGATACTGATTTGCAAGAGTGTAATTTTATCATTTTACCTGGGGGGTTCTCTTTTGGTGATTACTTAAGATCAGGAGCAATTGCTAAATTTTCTCCTATTATGACAGAAATTATTGGCTTTGCAAATGCGGGTGGTTATGTAATGGGAATCTGTAATGGGTTCCAAATTTTAACAGAAAGCGGATTATTACCAGGTGCACTATTGCACAATGATAGCCATAAATTTATTTGCAAAAACATCTATTTAAAGGTTGAAACAAAAAATACTTTAATTACAAATCAATATTCTGAAAAGGCAATAAAAATTCCTATCGCTCATGGAGAAGGAAAATACTTTGCAGATGAAAAAACAATGAAAGCTTTAATTCAAAATGACCAAATTTTATTCAAGTATTGTGATGAAAATGGGAATATTACTGAACAATCAAACCCTAATGGTTCTTTATTAAATATTGCTGGCGTTTGTAATGCTGATAGAAATGTTTTCGGAATGATGCCACACCCTGAAAGAGCAGCTGACAAAGAACTAACTAATCTAGATGGCCTTACTTTATTCAAAAGTATTTTAAATGAAATACTAGCCTAGTTTCTTCACATATAAGAAAACTAAATCCCTTTTATTATTGACTTATCTAGCAACTTTAGTTTATTAACTAATTGTTGAAAAAGATGTTGAGAACCAACTTTAAGATACTGTTAAAATTTTAATAATATTTCTAAACTTGTAGTCAATAAAAAAATACTGAAAAATTAAAAGCTTTAATCTGAAAACCAAATGACCACAATAACACAAAAACCACAAGACATAACAACAAAAACAAATAACCAAAAAACTTATGCTTACGAGCAAGTTTTAGAAGCTGCAGTTGCCTACTTTAATGGTGACGAGTTAGCAGGCACAACTTGGATGAACAAGTATGCAATGAAGAATAAGGAAGGTAAATTTGTTGAGCAAACTCCAGATGATATGCACAGGAGAATGGCTAAGGAATTTGGTAGAATTGAAGCAGATTATAAATTAAAATACAACCTTAACGGAAGCGCTAAATTCTTATCCAAATATGGACAAGAAAGAGAAGATTTAACAGAAGAGAAGGTTTATAATTACTTTAAAAAATTCGGATATATTATTCCACAAGGCAGTGTAATGAGTTCTTTAGGAAATCACTATAAATTAGCTTCTTTATCTAATTGTATAGTTGTCCCAGAATTACATGATTCTTATGGTGGAGTGTTTTACACTGATCAACAATTAGCACAACTATTTAAAAGACGGTGTGGTGTTGGAGTTGATATTTCTAACTTACGTCCATCAGGAGCAAGAGTTTCCAATGCTGCAGGAAGCACTTCAGGGGCCGTTTCTTTTATGAATCGTTTTTCAAATACAACTCGGGAAGTAGCGCAAAATGGAAGAAGAGGAGCTTTGATGCTTTCTATGGATATTGCTCATCCTGATGTTGAAGATTTTATTACTATAAAGCAAGATTTACAAAAAGTAACAGGAGCTAATATCTCAATCCGTTTGTCGGATGAGTTTATGAAAGCTGTGGAGAACAATGCAGAATACACACACAAATGGCCAATTGATTCTGAAACACCTAAATTTAGCAAAACAGTGAAAGCTAAAGAACTTTGGAATACTATTATTGAGTGCGCACATAACACTGCTGAGCCAGGGTTAATATTTTGGGATAGACAGCACTGGTATTCTACATCATCCGTATATCCTGGATACAAAAATACATCAACTAACCCCTGTTCCGAAATTGCAATGCAAGGAGGTGATAGCTGTAGATTGATTGCAATTAACCTATTTAACTTTGTTGAAAACCCTTTCACTAAAGATGCCAAATTCTTAATGGAGGATTTCTATAAATCAACTTATGAAGGACAAAGATTAATGGATGATTTAGTAGATTTAGAAACTGAAGCTATTGGCAGAATTCTTAGGAAAGTAGAAGCTGATGATGAACCAGAAAACATCAAGCAAGTAGAAAAAGAAACTTGGGAGTTATTGCTTAAAACTGGAAAAGAAGGAAGAAGAACAGGTTTAGGATTTACTGCACTTGCTGATATGGTAGCTGCACTGGGGATGGCTATAGATTCTGATGATGCTATTGCTAAGGTGGAAGAAATAATGAAAGAAAAATGTAGAGCAGAGTTTGATAGCTCTATTGATATGTCACTAGAAAGAGGGAGTTTTGTTGGTTTTGATGCTAAGATTGAGAACACTTCAGAGTTTGTTCAAATGTTAGAAGTTGAACTTCCTGAAGTGTACGAAAGAATGATGAAATTCGGAAGAAGAAATATCTCTATTAGTACAGTAGCACCAACAGGAACACTAAGTATGTTGGCACAAACTTCTTCAGGAATTGAACCTGTATTTATGACACACTATAAAAGAAGAAGAAAAATAAACGAGCAAGATAGAGAAGCTAAAGTTGACTTTATTGATGATTTAGGAGATAAGTGGCAAGAGTTTACGGTATATCACCATAACTTAAAAACTTGGATGGAAGTAACGGGAGAAACTGACATTACAAAAAGTCCTTATGCTGGAAGTACTGCCCCAGAAATTAATTGGAATAAAAGAGTCGAAATGCAGGCGGTAGTACAAAAATATGTAACCCACTCTATTAGTTCAACCATTAATTTACCTAATGATGTATCGCTTGATGAAGTAAGTAATATCTACTTAGAATCATGGAAACAAGGGACAAAAGGGATTACGGTTTATAGAGATGGATCTAGATCAGGAGTATTAGTTGCTGCTGACGATAACGGGAAAAATGATGTCCTTGAAAATACTGAATTTAAAGAAACAAAAGCCCCTTCTCGTACTAAACGATTAGATGCAAAAGTAGTTCGTTTTCAAAATAATAAAGAAAAATGGATTGCAGTTGTTGGTTTACTAAATGGAAGACCATACGAAATTTTTACAGGAAAAACTGAGGATGTATTTAATGTGCCAGCAGCAGTGGAATACGGTTGGGTAATAAAAAACAGAAGAGAGGATGGTTCTACTCAATATGATTTCCAATATGAAGATAAGGAAGGATATAAAATAACAATGGGAGGTCTATCTCGTTCATTTGATAAAGAATTCTGGAACTATGCAAAATTAATTTCTGGAGTATTACGTCATGGGATGCCTTTGCATTATGTTGTGGACTTAATCGGAAAAATGAACATGTATGATGAAAATATCAATACTTGGAAAAGTGGAGTTGTAAGGGCTCTAAAAACATTTATTGCTGACGGTACAAAGGTAAGCGACCACACTTGTGGGGAATGTGGTGATGAAGGCTTAGTCTATGAAGAAGGTTGTCTTAAATGCGTTAGCTGCGGCTACAGTAAGTGTGGTTAAAAAATCAAATTTAATATTCAAAACCCATCTATTTTAGGTGGGTTTTTTATTACCTATATTTTTGTAACTTTCAATAATGAAAAAAATACGCTCATTTTTTGAAGATTTAGTTTCCTTATTTTATCCCAATTCTTGTGGTATCTGTGGCAAAAACCTCCTAAAAGATGAAGATACCGTATGTATACTTTGTTTGTACAAAATTCCAAAAACTAATTGCTTTAAAAAGAAAGAAAATAGCGTAAGTCAAATATTTTGGGGAAGGGTTCAAATAGAAAATGCAGCAGCATTATATCAATTTCATAAAGAAGGAAGCATTCAAAAATTAATCTACCAGTTAAAATATGAAGATGGGAAAATCACAGGCATATTCTTAGGGAAACAAATAGGATATGCAATAAAGGAAAGTCCATTTTTTTGTAATTTGGATTATATTATTCCCGTCCCTCTACATCCAAAAAAAGAAAAACTTAGAGGATATAACCAAAGCAAATATATTGTTAAGGGGATACAAGAAATAATAAATATTGAAGTAAATACCGAATTACTCATCCGTACAGAAAACACAGATTCTCAGACAAGAAAAAAACGATTTAGCCGTTGGGAAAATATGATGAATAGTTTTCGTTTAAAACAGACTGATCAATTACAAAATAAACATATTTTACTAGTAGATGATGTAGTAACCACAGGCGCAACTCTGGAGGCTTGTGCGCAAAAATTATTGGCTGTTAAAGGAGTAAAAGTAAGCATTATAACTATTGCAGTTGTCTAAGTCAAATAGAGTATATTTGCCAGTAATGAAATCCATTTATTCAATATTTATTTACCTACTATTATTAAGTAGTTGTGCGAATATAGTTGCTCCAACAGGAGGAGAAAAAGATACTGATTCACCTGAAATGCTAAATAAAAAAATAGTAGTAAAGGAAGGGATTACAAACATTGATTTTACATTTAACGAATACATTCAGCTTAATAAATGGGAAGAATATTTTTATATTTCTCCCCCTATTGAAAAAAGAATTCAAAAGAAAATCAAAGGGAAAATGTTAACGTTAACTATTGAGGATACATTAGCTAAGAGTACGACCTACAATATTGCTTTAAGTAATTGCATAAAAGATAATAATGAAGGAAATATTCTAGATACTCTCAATTTTATTTTCTCAACTTCTGATAAAATTGATAGCCTTACTTTAAGCGGAAAATTGCAAGATGCATATACTTTAAATGCAGTTGAAAATGCATGGATTATGCTTTTTGTGAACAACAGAGTTGATAGTATTATCTTTAAAGAAAAACCTAATTATATTGCTAAAACAAATAAAAATGGAGATTTCCATTTTCCAAATTTGAATAGTAAAAATTATACGATTGTATCGTTAACAGATTTTGACTTCATCTACAATGAAGAAGAAAAAATTGCCTTTTTAAACACTGAGGTTAATGCCGAAAGAGATAGTTTCATTTCCTTATTATCCTTTGATCCTATTATTGTAATTGATAGCATAATAATGGACAGCACAATAATTGAGGTTGATAGTATAGTGACTGACTCCTTAGTAATTATGGAAGTACAATATGGAAATCTTACTATTATTAGCGCAGAAAATAAGCAATGTATATTCCAATTGTTTCAGAATAACAAAGTAATTAGTGAGTTTACCTTTGCTGAACAACCTTTTCTACTGAATGATATTACACCTGGGAAATATCAGATAAAATATATTGCTGACAGCAACAGAGATGGGAAGTGGACAACAGGTAGTTGGGAGAAAAGAACTCAAGCTGAACAAGTTATCAATTACCCCTCAGAAATAACAATTCGTTCTAATTGGGATCTGGAATTGGAGTGGGAGTTAAAGT
>JACNFT010000092.1 GCA_014384505.1 Cryomorphaceae bacterium
TTCTGGTAATTCCCCTTGATATTTTGGTCGTACAACTCCTTTATTTTTGTAGATGCTTTCAATCTTTTGTTGAACTTGTTTTTCTAATCCGTTTTCGGAAATATATTTTTCACATTCCTGATCAATAGCAGCATTCATAAAGTAGGCGAGTAGCATTGGAGCAGGTCCGTTTATGGTCATACTTACGGATGTCATTGGATTGGCCAATTCAAATCCAGAATATAATTTTTTCAAATCATCCAGACAACAAATAGAAACTCCAGCATTACCAATTTTACCATAAATATCTGGTCTTCTTCCTGGGTCGTTTCCGTAAAGGGTTACTGAATCGAATGCGGTAGAAAGTCGTTTTGCAGGCATACCCAAACTCACTAGGTGAAAACGCTTGTTGGTTCTTTCTGGTCCTCCTTCTCCAGCAAACATTCTGGTTGGGTCTTCTCCCTCTCTTTTAAAAGGAAATAATCCTGCTGTATAAGGGAATTCTCCAGGAATATTTTCCTGTAGTTGCCATTTCAAAAGGTCTCCCCAAGCTTCATATTTTGGTAAAGATACTTTAGGAATAGATGATCCGGATAGGGAAGTGGAACTAGTTTCAATAGAGAGTTCTTTGTCCCTAACTTTAAATTTGAAAACCTTTTCTTGGTATTTTTTCTGTACCTCTTCCCAACTTTCAATTAGTATTTTATTTTTTGGGTGTAAATCCAACAGAATTGTTTCGTATTCTGCTTTAATCTGAATAATTACATCTTCTGATGCATTGGCTAAAATGCTTAAAGATTTTTGCAGGGCATATAGTTGCTGAGCAATTTCTTTTTGGTTGTTCGCCCATTTATCATAAGCTCTATTATTTTCTGATATCTCAGATAGATAACGCACTCTATTGGGTGGAATTACAAATATCTTCTCACTCATTTCATCTGTTATCTCAAAAGAAGAATTGAAGTTTCCTAATCCTTTTTCGGAGAATTTATCCATTATTGCTTTGTATAAAGAGTTTGCTCCCGGATCGTTAAACTGGGAAGCAATTGTACCATAAACTGGCATACTGTTTACATCTTTATCAAAAAGAGTATTGTTTCTTTGGTATTGCTTTTTTACATCTCTTATGCCATCCAATCCTCCTTTTTTATCAAATTTATTGATGGAGATAAGGTCTGCAAAGTCCAGCATATCAATCTTTTCCAATTGTGTTGCAGCACCATATTCGGGTGTCATTACATAAAGCGATACATCCGAATGCTCAATAATTTCCGTGTCTGATTGTCCTATTCCAGATGTTTCCAGAATAATCAAATCATAATTAGCAACCTTAAGTATATCTAGTGCATCATTTACATGTGCCGATAAAGCCAAATTAGCTTGACGAGTTGCTAACGAACGCATGTACACATTATCCGATTTTATGGCATTCATTCTTATTCTATCTCCTAATAATGCGCCACCTGTTTTTCGTTTAGAAGGATCAACAGATACAATAGCGATATTTTTATTTGGAAAATCAATGATAAATCTTCTTACCAATTCATCTACTAATGACGATTTTCCTGCTCCTCCTGTGCCTGTAACTCCTAATACTGGGGTTGCTGATTTTACAGCAAGTTCTTTAATTTCGGATAGGGTAGTAGCATGTTTTTCAGGGCAGTTTTCTGCTGCTGAAATCAATCTAGCAATTGCATTTACATTTTTAGTTTTTACTTCAGTAATTCCACCAACTAAATGCTCTCCAACTAAAAAGTCCGAACGCTTTATCAGGTCGTTTATCATACCTTGTAGCCCCATTGCTCTACCATCATCAGGATGATAAATTCTAGTGATACCGTAGGTTTCTAATTCTTTTATTTCTTCAGGTAAAATGGTTCCTCCTCCTCCAGCAAATATCTTTATATGTGTTGCATTTTTCTCTTTCAATAAATCATACATATACTTTAAGTATTCAGTATGTCCTCCTTGGTAAGATGTCATAGCAATAGCATTTGCATCTTCTTCAATAGCACAATTTACTACTTCCTCTACACTTCTATCGTGCCCTAAATGAATCACCTCACATCCTGTAGCTTGTATAATTCTACGCATTATATTTATAGCAGCATCATGCCCGTCAAATAGACTGGCAGCTGTTACAATTCTCACTTTATGTTTAGGGATATATTTATCTGCTTGCTCCATTTTATAGGCTTTGTTTTAGCTTGCAAATATAAAAATAGTTTGTAGTTTTTGGTTTCTACTTACTAGAAACAAAATAGTGTAAGAAAAGCCAAGCTTTCCTATTGGGCTTATAATGAATTTTTTTATTCTTTTTCTTAAAGATAATCGAGCTTACTTTTATTACTTTTGTATGTAATTATATTAATTAAATTATTTTTATGAATCTTGGATATGCTTGCATTAATTCTACCTTATCAGTTCAAAAACCTAAAGTAACAACTAATCGTAGTATGATTAAAAATACCTTTAAAGAGAGGGGGGTTGATTATGCTGGTGAATTAAGCATGTTAAATGTTGCTGATTTATCTACAATACTTGAATGGAATGTTGATAATGGCATAAAACTTTTTAGGTTATCATCTGAGCTTTTCCCATGGGCATCCGAATATAAATTTACTGATTTACCTCAATACCAAAACATTAGTAAACTATTATCTATTGCAGGTGAATTTGCAAAAAATAATGAATTAAGAATAACCTCTCACCCTGGACCATTTAATGTTTTAGTTTCTCCCCGCGAACATGTTGTAGAAAACACAATTACTGATTTACGTATACATGGTGAAATGTTTGATATGTTGGGTTTAAGTAGGACGCCATTTAATAAGATTAATATACATTGTAATGGAGTGTATGGTGATAAAATTTCTGCAATGGATAGGTTCTGTAAGAACTTTGAAAGATTACCAAAATCAGTTCAAACTCGATTGACTGTTGAAAATGATGATAAAGCATCTATGTATTCTGTAATAGATTTAATGTATATACACAAGAGAATAGGTATTCCAATTGTATTTGATTACCATCATCATAAATTTTGCACTGGTGATTTGTCAGAACAAGAAGCTCTAGAATTGGCTATTTCAACATGGCCTGATGGTATTAAGCCAGTGGTACATTATTCTGAATCAAAATCATTGCACGAGAGTGATGATAAAATTAAGCTACAAGCACATTCTGATTATATTCATAAACTACCTAATTTATATGATAATAATGTGGATATAATGGTAGAAGCGAAAGCTAAAGAGTTATCAATATTACCATTTTTGAGTTTGTAATTTGAAATTAATTCTCATCTTACTTTTTTATGTACATAAAATAAGAATTTTTTTCATCTTTAATTTTTAACGAACACATCTATGTTATACTTCAATTTAAAACCTACAACTAGCAACTAGCAACTAACAACTATTTCACTACTTTTACCAAAATAAAACTTTAATAAAATGAATAGAATTTTACTTTTTGCAATCGGATTGGCTATCTTTTCTTCTTGCACTGAAAACAAAAAATCAATAGTTGCATTTGCTTCTGATAACCCTGCTGAGCGTGTTGTTTGGGAACGCATCCGTTTGGCAGATCCTGCTACAGGACAAATACCTAATGACATCAGAAAAAAAGAAATGATTTTTGCCAAAACTTTACCAAAATCAACTGCTATGTCCAAAGCAAACTGGTTGCATAGAGGGCCTTATAATGTTGGTGGGCGTACCCGTGCTTTAGCTATGGATGTGCAGGATGAAAATATCCTATTTGCAGGTGGTGCAAGTGGGGGTATGTTTCGTTCAACTGATGGAGGCTTAAGTTGGGCAATGACAACTAGCCCAAACCAATTACACAATGTAACTTGTGTTAGTCAAGATACCAGAATAGGGCATGAAGATACATGGTATTTTGGTAGTGGAGAATTAACAGGTAGTTCTGCTAGTGGAGGTGAAGCTTATTATGGAGGTAATGGAATTTATAAATCAGTTGATGGTGGTTTAAGTTGGGATTCCTTAGCTGTTACAGCAACAAATACCAATGGTTTTGATTCTGATTTTGATTTTATTTGGAATGTAAAAACTGACCCTTCTAATGATAGTTTGGATGTTGTTTATGCTGCTGTTTACAGTGCGATATATAGAAGTGAAAATGGAGGAAATTCTTGGACAAAAGTATTGGGTGGTGGTAGTGCATATTATACTAATGTAGAAGTTACTTCAACTGGTGTTGTTTATGCTACCCTTAGTTCAGACGGGACGGATAAAGGAATTTGGAGGTCAATGGATGGGCAAAACTGGACAAACATTACTGATTCTTTATTTACTCCAGTTTATGGTAGAATTGCAATTGGTGTCAATCCTGCTGCTGAAGATGAGGTATATTTTTTAGCTGCTGAAACGGATGGTTACGGCCAACATACTGATGTTTTCTTTAATGGAGAAACCTGGACTTCCCTTTGGAAATACAATGCAAATACAACTGTTTGGAATGATATTTCTTTAAATATACCTGCTAATCAGAATTCATCTTTTGATAATTTTAATGCTCAAGGGGGTTATGATTTGCTTGTAAAGGTACACCCTGATAATCAGAATACGGTTTATATAGGTGGTACTAATTTATGGCGTTCTACTGATGGATTTTCAACCCCTAATAACACTATGATTATTGGCGGTTACCTTATAGGTTCTGCTGAAGGGGATGGTAACTGGGGAGTCTATCCTAATCATCATCCTGATCAGCATGATTTATTATTTTTGCCCTCTAATACTGATGTTTTACTTTCCGCAACTGATGGTGGGGTATTTAAATCTAATAACGCTTTTGCCGATACAGTAGCTTGGACTTCTCTTAATAACGGATACTACACTTCACAATTGTATGGAGTTACGATAAGTAGGAATGCAAACTCTGAAGTTATGCATGGTGGTTTTCAGGATAATGGAAATTTTATTACTTTTTCTGATGATATCCAAACGCATTGGAATATGCCTTTTAATGGGGATGGTGCTTTTGGAGGAATAGCTGATAATGAAGAAGATTTTTACCTCACAATCCAAAGAGGAGTGATGTATAAAATGAAGTTAGATACCAATGCCAATCGTTTAGCATTTAACAGAATGGATCCTGCTTCTATTGATAGTAGTGATTATATGTTTATCAACCCTATGGTGATGGATGAAAACTCAGATATTCTTTATATGGCTGCTAAAAATAAACTGTGGAGAAATAATGACATTGCGAATATTCCATATAATAACTCTCATGCTAAAAATGACTTAGGATGGGAAATGTTTTCTGATACGATTTCAAACCCAAACATGCTTATTACTACTATTGAAACTTCTGTTAGCCCTGCTAATGTGGTATATTTAGGTACTAAGTATAAAAAAATATATAGAATTGATAATGCAAATACTGGTGATCCTGATTTGGTAGAACTTACTTCTCCTTTAACGGGCTCAAATTCTTATGTATATGATATTGCTGTAAATCCTGTTAATGCGGATGAGGTTTTAGTGGTGTATTCTAATTATTCTGTTTATTCTTTATTTCATAGTATAGATGGTGGGCAAAATTGGAATAAGGTAGCTGGTAACTTAGAGCAAAATGCTAGTGGAAGTGGTAATGGTCCTTCTTGCCGATCGGCAAAAATTATTCCTTTAGGAAATAGTACTTTGTATTTAGTAGGTACTTCTGTTGGTCTTTTTGGTACTTCTGTTTTGAATGATAATAATACAGTTTGGGAACAGGTCGCTAGTCAAGAAATTGGTTCAGTTGTAGTAGAAACACTAACTTATAGAGGTTCTGATGGATTATTAGTTGTTGGTACACATGGAAATGGTATTTTCCAAACTAATCTTAGTTCAATAGGTGATGTGCTGAGTGCTGAAAATCAAGTGCAATCATTTGATGTTGATTGGAATATTTACCCTAATCCTACAGCTGGTGAAATAACGCTTAAATGTACATTAGCTAAGCCTTCCAAAATTAAAATTAATGTGATTGATGAATTAGGTAAAAAAGTAAAAGCAACTCATCTTTATAATGGAATTAAGGGTGGCAATAATATTCAATTGGATTTGTTTAATTTGAAAAGTGGAATTTATTTTGTAAGTTTGACCATTGATGGAGAGCAATTTACCCAACAAATTATTAAAAAATAAATGAAAAATATAATATTTACAGTATTGCTTTGCTTGCCTATTATTGGATTTGGGCAATTCACCTTTATTCCTGATGATAATTTTGAACAAGCATTAATTAATCTTAATTTAGATGATATTTTTGATGATAGTGTTTATACTTCTGCAATTGATACAGTTTCAATTATGTATCTATCTAACAATGGAATTGCAGACTTAACGGGCATTAAAGATTTCATTCAATTGAGTGGATTGTTTTGTAGTGGTAATCAGATTGTAAATTTAGATTTATCAAACAACTCTAATCTTGTTGAGCTAAACTGTAATGATAATTTGCTTTCGTCATTGGATGTAAGAAATGGAAATAATACAGGTTTATGGTATTTTACAGCTGTCAATAATCCTGACTTGCAGTGTATCGCAGTTAATGATATTGCTTTTGCTAATTTTAATTGGTTAAAAGATAGTGGCTGTGTTTTTAGTTCTAATTGTGGCACTTCTTCTGTTGAATATTTTAACAAAGAAAGGAAAGTAATTAAAATAATAGACCTATTAGGAAAAGAAACAAAACAAACAAATCAACCTCTCTTTTACATCTATGATGATGGAACAGTAGAGAAAAGAATAGTTATTCAATAAATAGATTACATTTACAATCCTAAAACATTAAATCATGAAAAAATCTTTACTTGCATTTTCAACATTAATAATTTTGTCAATTCTTTTTTATCCTCAGGCTGAGGTGATTAGCAATACTACAGGTTCTCCAGGAAGCATGTCAGGTGCCCCTGGTGATAATACTTGTGTTCAATGTCATTCTACTTTTGGCTTAAATACGGGTACAGCTCTTGTAAGTATTATTTCTACTATTCCTCCTTCAGGTTATGTGCCGGGTAATACTTATACGATTACAGCTTCTGCTGCACAAACAGGAATTAGTAAATATGGCTTTGAAGTACATGAGGCTTTAGGTTCAATCTTAATTACAAATCCTACAACTACACAACATATAGGTTTTGGGTCTAACAGAATTACGCATGAGGCTGCCGGTACAACAGTAATAATTAATAATATTTCTTGGAGCTTTGATTGGGTTGCGCCAGCTACTGGATCAGGTAATGTTACTTTTTATGGTGCTTTTGTGGCTGCTAATAATGCAACAGGTAATAACAATGATCATGTATATACTACTAATTTAATGGTAAGTGAATTTTTACCAGTACCAGGTTGTATGGATGCATTAGCTATAAATTATGATCCGCTTGCTACGGTAGATGACGGAAGTTGTAATTACAGTCCGGCAGGCGACTTATTTATTTCAGAATATGCAGAAGGCACTAGCTTTAATAAATATATAGAAATATATAATGGTACGGGTTCTTCTGTTGATCTTTCTGATTATGATATTTGGAAAATCACAAATGGAGGAAATTGGCCTGAGTTTAGCTTAAGTTTAACAGGAACACTAGCAAATAATGAAGTTTATGTTATATGTAGTTCTAATTCTAATGTAAGTGCTACTATACTTAATGTAGCAGATACCTTATGGTCTTCAGCTAGTTGGAATGGTGATGATGCTGTAGGTTTAGCAAAAAACGGAGTACTTATTGATGCTCTTGGAAATGGAGTGGATCCAGGAATAGCATGGGATGTTGCTGGAGTTGTAGAAGCTACAATGGATCATACTTTAGTTAGAAAATGTGCAGTTACTCAAGGAAATACTGATTGGATAAGCT
>JACNFT010000060.1 GCA_014384505.1 Cryomorphaceae bacterium
ACTATATTAATCAGTTTGAAGAGAAATGGGTTAAAGATAAAGATGTAAAAAAAGACGATAAATTTACGTTTTTCAATCTTTTTAAGCAAAAAAACATAGATAATAGTACAAGAAAGTACAATTTAGCTGTTTTTGGGTATGATAAATTGCAAGCAATTTATGAAAAAGGAATTGTACAAGTACATGGTGATTTTGAATATAAAAAGGAGCTCAATGTATTGTTAAAAAAAGGGAGTATAGCTGAAAAAGTACCAATTGATCAACTCCTAAGTATTAGTTCATCAGCTAATGAGATTAATTTACTTGAAAACCTTACCGATGAAGAATATAGTTTTCTAGTTCCTCTCTTGCTTTCTTCCTTAGAGCATAATATCACATATGATAAGTTGGCAAGTGAGGCTATGTTGCAAAGTGATTTGAAAAATATTAATAGCACGTATGGACTTATTGTTGCAGGGCAGATTATTGTAAGCAAAGGTGAGTTAGTTACTATTGAACGTTATCAAAAGCTACTTTCATTAAAACAAAAATATGAAGGAAAAGAATGGAATTTGTTGGCTTATTATTTGGTGTTACTAGGACAAATTATTTTAGTTGGCTTATCATTATTAATTCTATTTTTATTCATTAAACAATATAGAGTAGATGTGTTAAATAACACAACCAAGATAAGTATGATACTTAGTGTTATTTTATTAATGGTAGTTATTTCTTCACTAGTGTTGTCACTTGATATTAATTATATATATATTGTTCCTTTTTGTATTGGTCCTGTTATACTTAAAGCTTTTTTTGATAATAGAATTGCTTTATTTACTCATATGATTGCAATATTGATTATTGGATTTATAGTTCCTAATGGTTTTGAGTTTGTTTTCTTACAATTTATTGCTGGAATTGTATCGATTCTTTCGGTGTTAAAGATGTATAAACGCTCACAGCTATTTATGTCAGTAGCTAAGGTGATATTGGTTTATTTTGTGATTTATATTTCTTTATCCATTACTCATGATGGCTCCCTTGTTAGTTTGGATGTTAATATTTTAATTCACCTGGCAATTAGTGGTGCGCTTACTTTGTTTGCTTACCCAATCATTTTCCTTTTTGAAAAGATTTTCTCTTTGGTTTCGGACGTTTCTTTATTGGAACTTACTGATACGAACAGTGTATTGTTAAGGCGACTTTCGGAAGAAGCTCCAGGTACTTTTCAGCATAGCTTACAAGTAGCTAATTTGGCTGAAATGGGAGCTTTAGAAATAGGAGCAAATGCTTTATTAACTAGGGCAGGGGCTATGTATCATGATGTAGGAAAATTGAAAAATCCTATGTATTTTATCGAAAATCAAAGCAGTAACTTAAACCCTCATGATGAAATAGAATTTGATGAAAGTGCTGAAATCATTATTAGCCATGTGTTGGATGGTATTGAAATTGCTAAAGATAATAATTTGCCTGATGAGCTGATTGATTTTATTCGTACTCATCATGGTACTACAACTGTTCAGTATTTCTATAAGCAATTTATTGCTAATTTTCCTAAGGAAGATATTGATGTTAAGGCCTTTACTTATCCTGGTCCAAAACCTTATTCTAAGGAAACTGCTATTTTAATGATGGCTGATTCTGCAGAGGCTTCCGCTAGGAGCCTTAAAAACCCAACAGCTGAAAATATTGATGCTCTTATTGAAAGAGTAATTAATAAGCAGATAGAGGAAAATCAGTTTGTAAATGCAGCTATTACCTTAAAGGAAATTACACAACTTAAAAAACTTTTTAAGAAGAAATTGGTGAATATTCATCATGCAAGGGTAGAGTATTAAATAGGATTTATTTCCCAAATTATAATAGCTCTATCGTCCCCGGCAGAAATCAAATAATTATTATAGGTGCTCCAAATTAATTTATTTACAGAATTTAGATGTCCACCGTCTTTTTCTTTGTTAATTACTTTTAACATTTCAAATGTTTTCGAATCCCAAATTTTTATTGTTTTGTCACGACTAGCTGTAGCAAATAAGTTAGAATTAGGACTGTATGCAATATCGTAAATAGCCCATTCATGAGCAGGAATTGATTTTATAATTTTATAATTACCGACTTGCCAGATGTTTAAATAACCATCTCTATCCCCTGTTAAAAGGAATTTTCCGTCAGTGCTGAAGTGTACAATATTTGAGGAAAGCTTATGCCCAACAAAGTTTTGCTTTTCTTGTAATGTTTTTATATCAAAAATACGAATAGTGCAATCTGCTGAAGCAACAGCTATTTCAGAAGTTGTGTAATTAAAATCAATGTTACGCACTTTTTCATCACATAGTTTTCTAATCTTGATCAAGTCAAAAGTGTCAAGTGAACAAATTGCAAAATTACCGTCACCACCAGCTGTGTAAATGCAATTAGTTTCTAAAGAATACCTAATGTTAAAAACCTGAGCAGTATGATTTTTTAGAATTTTTATTTTTTCTTTATTTTCTAAATTTAATACATGAACATTACCATCTGAAGTTCCTACCAGTAATAATTGTTTTTCGGAAATATGACAAATAGAATAGATAACATTAGGAAAACTTGCGAATTTTTCAGACTTAAATGTTTTTAAGTTCCATTGAGCGATTACTTTATCGCCACTACCAGAAAAAACCAAATATTCAGTTATTCCTTTATCTAAAGCGTATATTGGGTCTCTATGTCCTGTGAGTGTCGCTATTTTGTTTACTTCAATTTTCATTTATGTAGCAATTTCTTGTTTTGGGGTTCTTTTTTTTATCTACCTAAAACTAAAATTCCTAGCAACTTTTATGAATGCTTAACTTTTTAATCTTGGATCCAAAGCATCACGAGATGCTTCAGCAATCATATTATAAATTGTAATGGTAATAAAAATTGCCATTCCAGGGTATATAATAAGCCACCAAGCTTCTAAGTTTTGACGTCCAAGATTTAGTAATGATCCCCAAGTAACAATATCATCAGGCACTCCAATTCCTAAAAAGGATAAGCCACTTTCAATTAAAATAGCAGAAGCAATACCAAAAGCAATACTTACAAATACAGGAGCTAAGGCATTCGGTAATGCATGTTTGAATATTGTTCTAATAGAAGAATAACCAAGAGATCCAGCAGCCTGCACAAACTCTAATGAACGTATACGTAAGAATTCAGCCCTAGTAAAACGAGCAATACCTGTCCAGCCCGTAATTCCAATAATAATCATTACAATCCAAATACTTCTTTCCACCACAGCAGTAATGGTAATAATCAACAATAATCTTGGAATAGAATTCAATAATTCAATTCCTCTAGAAACAAAAGTATCCATTGGTACACTTACTTCCTTGTTTAACCATTCTAATTGTATAGCCTTACTAATCATTCTAAAAAGCATAGTAATTCCTATAGCGACTCCAACACTAACAAGCATTGCAATCATCCCATCTGCAATGCCTTCAGAAAAAGCTTGTGATAAAATATATTTCCTTTGTCCAAAACCATAGAATAACCCCATAAATACTCCAAATAGAGTAAGCCAATATTTTATTCTTGGCATTTTTAGTTTGGTATCGCCAAAAAAGCCAGCTAGTGCCCCTAAAATAATACCAATAAGTGAAGCAATTCCCATGGAAACTAGCCCAACCATCAATGAAATTCTAGTTCCATGAATTAAGCCAGAAGCTAAGTCGCGACCAATACCATCCGTACCTAATTTATGTCTGAATTTTGAAGGAATATCAATAATTTTTCCATCTGAATTTTTGAATCGTTGCTCACCACTTGGAGCAGCATAATCTCTATTATATCTATCCATACTTCCTGGGGAATAAGGAATAGGAGTCCATATTACTGAAGTTAAATCCAATTGTCTCCAATCGGTAATATCGTACTGTAAAACTTGTATAAAATCTCCTTCAGCATTATAAATAGAATCAGTTCTGGTATCACTAGCAAAAGCAGGATAAAGAGTGTTGCCTTCATACTCGGCATAAAGGGGTCTGTCATTAGCAATATAAGGAGCAAAAAGAGCAATGATTACTAATACTAATAATAAGTATAGACTTACTAGTGCAATTTTGTTTTTCTTGAACTGAGCCCAAGCATATTTTTTAAATGAAAAATTTTCGTTTGTATTTTGCATAATTCTATTTGTATGAAATTCTTGGGTCAACCACTGCATAAAGTAAATCAGCAACCAAGTAACCAATCATTGTTAAAAATCCGGATAAAGTAAATACTGTAATAATCATTGGATAGTCGTAATTAAGTATGGAATTCAAAACTTCAACTCCCATTCCAGGAATAGAGAAAATTACCTCAATAATAATACTACCTCCTATAGCCATTGGAAATATTGCTGCAAACACAGTAATTACAGGTAATAATGAATTTCTAAGTGCATGCTTTAGAATTACCTTTCCTTCTCCTAAGCCTTTAGCTCTAGCGGTACGTATATAATCTTGCGATACAACATCAATCATTCCTACACGCATAATTCTACTTAAAAAAGCAAATGAACCGTAAGTATAAGTTATGATTGGTAAAATTAAAAAAGGCATTCTGTGTTTTAGTTTCATCCATAAGCTCCAATTAGGGTCAAAAATTGTAGGATCTTGAATCCCAGAAACTGGAAACCAACTCAAGTTATCAGGATTAGCAAATTGTAATAATAATAATGTAGCTACAAAGAAAGAGGGCATAGAATATAATACAAATAATACTAAAGACATGCCTTTGTCTGCTGCGGAATCTTTTTTATAAGCTGAATAAATTCCAATTGGAATACTAATCAAATAAGCTAAAAAAATTGAGATAATAGACAATGAAAATGATATCCCAACTTTCTGCCAAATTTTAGACTCTATAGGTTGGCTGTCAATATAGGAAATTCCAAAATCTCCTCTTAACAACCCTTTTCTATCTTTTCCATTTCCTAAAAGCCATAAGTGATATTGATTTTTACCACCGTACCAACTAATAGTAGGAATATAAGTTTTCCATCTTGTTGCATTTGTGAAGAGGATTTCTCTTGATTGCGTTACATTAGATAATGGAGTTCTTAAATTGGATAAAAAAATATGATTTTTGAGTAACCCATTCATCTTTTCAAATTTCAAGGGTACTAATGTTTCATCAGAAGTTTCAAGTAAGCTTCCAATCTCAAAACCAAATTGATTGGCTGCCTCATTTACTGTGTTTAAGGATAATGAAGTATCATTTAATACAATTTCTTTTGCATCAATTATTTGATGTGCTTTTTGTAAATCAAGTAAATTTAAGTAATACTCAGATACAGCCTCCCAATTTCCACTTTGATGTGTAAGCACTTCAAGGTTAGCTTTGTGGTATTTGTCTTGCACTTTGTAGAGAGTGTCAGAGGCTGCTAAATCAGTAATACTAAAATAAAAAATAGGTAAATCTAACCCAAGCTTCTTTCTTAGTTCTTGTTTTATTTTTTTTGATGCCCCTGACTGTTGTTCAGCCGAACCTTCACTTCCTGCTGCTTTGGATAGACGCTCTACAGGATCACCTGGTGCATTAATGCTAATCACAAAAGATAATAGCGAAATAGCTATCAGCATAGGAATAAAGGTTAATATTCTTTTAAGTGCGTATTTGAACATAGTTGTTTATTTATTTTATTGCCCGTCAGTTGTTGTTAAATTTTTTGAAGAAAAAGCAGTTTTTAATTGTAGGTTCTGAATCATTACACCTGGCTTTTCATAATACATTCCTCTATTGTTGAATCTTTTGTGTATTGCGAATTTTCTCTTTGTTGCATAAAGGAAAACATAAGGTTGGTCTTCATATACTTTAGCTTGTAATTTAAGAAGGGCATTGTTATGCTTCTCCTTATCAAGAGTAAGGTTTGCTTGTTCAATTAAAGCATCACTCTCAGCATCACCAAACCCACAGAAGTTAGATCCTTTTGTTACCCATGATGAAGTGTGCCATAATTGCATAGGGTTTGAGTATGAAGCGCTTCCTCCCCAACCACCCATCATGCCATCAAAATTATGGTCCATAGCATTTTTATAAAACAGTGTAAAGTCCATAGGAGTAGGTTCAGCAACAACTCCAGCCTTATAAATACTTTCTTTTATCATTAATACAATTTCCTTTGATATTGGTGAACTCATATAGCTTAATTTAAAAGAGAATGGAGTTTTAGTACCATTAATCATTTTATCACGAATATTATCTCCATCAGTATCTATCCATCCTGCTTCAGTTAGTAATTCTTTTGCTTTTTCAATATCTAAAGGAATTAATTTTAAAGTATCATTATAAGTGCTTTTAAGTGGAGAAATTAATGAAGCTTGTCTACTTCCTTTTCCATGCATCATTACTTCAATAATTTCATCAATTGGAATAAGATAAGCCATAGCTCTTCTTACTTTTTGATCAACAAAAAATGGTTTTTGTTTTATTCCATCTGGTTTCATATTTAATCCCATGTAACTAAATGAATATTGATCTAGAAAGTCAGAATCGTAATTATCATTAAAATACTCCCGTTCTTGTAATTTCATTAGTTTGACAGTACCAATTCTAGTTGTTACATCAATTTCCTGATTTTTAAGGGCAAGATAAGAGGATGCGTCTTCCGTAATAATTTTAAAAATTATTTTGTCAGGGTAGGCTTTATTATATACTGAGGTATCTTTAGCTCCCCACCAATTTTCTTTTTTTTCTATCGTTATGTATTGGCTAGCTTCCCATTGAGTAACTTGATATGCGCCAAGCCCAGTTAAAAGATTGGGTTTGTAACTATTATCTGCATTATTGTATTCGTTAAACCATTCTTGCAATGCTTCTGTTTCATTAAAATTTTCTGATAATAAATTTTCAAAAGAAACATTGTCTAATACTCTTTTGTGATCCCACAAACTTTTTTGTTGAATAAATAATTCTGAAAAAATAAATTTATTATCCCAATGAACATTTTGTGCATGCATTATGAATTTCATAGGATTACTTGGGTCGAGTTCAATACTTTTAATTACAGTAGTATAATTACTTCTTATTTGTGCGTTATTGGTAAGCGGACAAAGCATTAATTTTACTGAGAATGCAACATCTTCAGCATTTAGTTCTGTTCCATCATCCCATATTACTCCTCTTTTAATTTCATATTCAAAGGATAAATTGTCTTCAGAAGCAGTAGGCATATTTTTAACTAGTGATGGAATATACTCCAAACTTTCAATATCTAATTTTATGAGTGTCTTTTGTGTGTAGTTAAATATATAACTTCTGATTGCAGAGTTATCATTAAAAGGGTGCAATCCATCAGGCTGAACAGTTATGTGTGCAATTACTGTATTTTGGGATAGGTCTCTTTTTTTAACACAAGAGACTAATATTGCTGATACAAAGAGGGTTATAAATAATTTTTTAATCATAATTGAATTTAAGTTCTGCAAATATAACATTTGGCAAAAATAATATGAGAAATAGTGCGGAAAATATTCTTTAAATAATTACTTAATAATATTTGCTATAAATATAGATTAGTATACATTTGCAATCCAAAAAAAATAGTTCTTTTAAGTTGTTTTGAAAGATATTGGAGAGGTGCCAGAGTGGCCGATCGGGGCTCCCTGCTAAGGAGT
>JACNFT010000081.1 GCA_014384505.1 Cryomorphaceae bacterium
AGCAAATCAATAACGAAAAACTAAAAGCGATTACGGAACTTAAAAATCAAGTTGCTGATATGTCAATTGATATTGCTGAAAAGATTTTAAGATCAGAGCTTTCTGATGTAAATAAGCAAAAAGAGTTAGTTGCTCAAGTATTAAAAAGTAACGAACTTAACTAGTATATAATGAAGCATTCAAGAGTAACAATAAGATACGCAAAAGCTTTATTGCAATTAGCAATTGAGCAGAATATATTGGAGCAATCCTATGCAGATATGGTATTGCTTGATTCTGTTTTTAAGCAGAATAAAGACCTTTCTTTATTGCTAAAAAGTCCTATTGTAAAGACCGATCAAAAACTAAGTATATTCAAACTGATTTTTGAGACAAAAATTGGAGAAGTTAGTATGGCCTTTATTAACATAATTACAACTAAGAAAAGAGAGAGCTTACTCGCATTAATTGCAAGTAGTTTTATTAGTTTATATAAAGAACATAACAAAATTGAAACTGCTTCAGTTATTACCGCAACTCCTTTGGATGAAACATTAAGAGCGGAGGTAATTAATTTTATTAAAAAACATGGTAATGATAATGTAGAGTTGACCGAAAAGGTTGATGAAAACATTATTGGTGGTGCAATCATTAGAATGGGAGATAAGCAATTAGATGCAAGTGTGTCGAAAGCAATCTCTGAATTAAGACAATCATTTAACAGTAACCTGTATTTACAGGACTTCTAAAAAAACACAAAAAAATGGCAGAAGTAAAACCAGCTGAAGTATCAGCAATTTTAAGACAACAATTATCAGGATTTAAATCTGAAGCAGAACTACAAGAAGTAGGTACTGTATTACAGGTTGGAGATGGTATTGCTCGTATTTATGGGCTTACTAATGTTCAGTCAGGTGAGTTAGTTGAATTCGAAAACGGACTAAAAGCAATTGTATTGAATCTTGAACAGGACAATGTTGGAGTTGTACTTTTAGGCCCATCAAAAGGGATTAAGGAAGGAGACACTGTAAAGAGAACAAAAAGAATTGCATCTATTAATGTAGGTGAAGGTATGCTGGGCAGAGTTGTTGATGGAATGGGTAATCCTATTGATGGAAAAGGACCTATTGCTGGAACAACTTACGAAATGCCAATTGAAAGAAAAGCACCTGGTGTAATTTATCGCCAACCTGTTGATGAACCTTTACAAACAGGATTGAAAGCTGTTGATGCCATGATTCCTGTAGGAAGAGGACAAAGAGAGTTGATTATTGGAGATAGACAAACAGGTAAAACAGCTGTTGCTATTGATACAATTATCAATCAAAAAGAATTTTATGATAAAGGAGAGCCTGTATTCTGTATTTATGTTGCAATCGGACAAAAAGCATCTACAGTAGCAGGTCTAGTTGATACTTTAGAAAAAGCTGGAGCTTTACCTTATACTGTAATTGTTGCAGCTAGTGCTTCTGACCCTGCTCCAATGCAGTTTTATGCACCATTGACAGGAGCATCTATTGGTGAATTCTTTAGAGATACTGGTCGTCCTGCATTAATTGTATTTGATGATTTATCAAAACAAGCAGTTGCTTACCGTGAGGTATCTTTATTGTTAAGAAGACCTCCGGGACGTGAGGCATATCCTGGTGATGTATTTTATTTACATTCCAGGTTATTAGAGCGTGCTGCAAAAGTGATTAATGATGATACTATTGCTTCTCAAATGAATGACTTGCCAGAATCCCTAAAAGGAATTGTGAAAGGAGGTGGTTCATTAACAGCTTTACCAATTATTGAAACACAAGCAGGTGATGTATCAGCTTATATTCCTACTAATGTAATTTCAATTACAGATGGTCAAATTTTCTTAGAGTCTAATCTTTTCTTATCAGGTGTTCGTCCTGCAATTAATGTTGGTATTTCGGTATCAAGAGTTGGGGGTGCAGCACAAATTAAGTCAATGAAAAAGATTTCAGGGACTTTAAAATTGGATCAAGCACAATATAGAGAGCTTGAAGCTTTTGCTAAGTTTGGTTCTGATTTAGATGCGGCAACTAATGCTGTAATTGAAAAAGGAAAGCGTAATGTTGAAATTTTAAAGCAGGGACAATATTCACCTTTAAGAGTGGAGGAACAGGCTGCAATTATTTACTGTGGAACAAACGGATTGTTAATGAATGTCCCAGTAAATAAAATAAAAGAATTTGAAGGAGAATATCTTGCATTTTTACATGCTAAACATCAAGATGTGTTAGATGCTTTAGCTGCAGGAAAATTAACAGATGAAATTAAGTCAACTTTAGAGTCTGTAGCTGCTGATTTGTCTTCAAAATACGCAAAATAAGCAATGGCTAACTTAAAAGAAATAAGGTTAAGAATTACATCTGTTGGGTCAACTATGCAGATTACTTCTGCTATGAAAATGGTATCTGCAGCTAAGCTTAAAAGAGCGCAAGATGCAATTATTCAAATGCGACCTTATGCAAATAAGTTGACCGAATTATTAAAGAATTTAAGCGCTAGTTTGGATAGTTCTGATGGTGGAGTATACACTCAGGAGCGTGAAATTAAGAATGTACTTTTAGTAACGGTTACTTCTAACAGGGGTTTGTGTGGTGGTTTTAACGCCTACATCATGAAAAAAGCAAAAGCCCTGATTAATGAGGAGTATGCTAATGCTAACGTGAGTATTTTATCAATTGGTAAAAAATCTTCTGAGCATTTTACTAAGAATGGCTTTAATGTTGCTAGTACACATGATGCTTTGTTTGGAGGCCTAACATTTGACAATGTTGCAATTGTTGCTGAAGGGATTATGGAGCAGTTTGTTAAAGGAGATTATGACAAAGTCGTGTTGGTTTATAATCAGTTTAAGAATGCGGCAACTCAAATTATTATGACCGAAAACTTTTTACCTGTTCAGGCAGCTGAAAATAACTCGGAAATTGTTGTTGATTATATTTTTGAACCAACCAAACAAGAGATTGTTGAGCAGTTGATTCCAAAATCATTAAAAACTCAGTTGTTTAAAGCGGTTTTAGATTCTCATGCTGCTGAACATGGAGCAAGAATGACTGCAATGCATAAGGCTACTGATAATGCTTCAGAACTTAAGAAAGACTTAACTTTAACATATAATAAAGCGCGTCAAGCAGCTATTACTAATGAAATCCTTGAGATTGTAGGGGGTGCTGAAGCTTTAAGTGGATAAATAATATTAAAATAGAATTGTTAAAAACCCTCTTCCTTGGAAGAGGGTTTTTTTATTTATACTCATTTGAATCTGCTATATTTGTAAAAACTTAAAATCATGATTTACAATAATATATTAAGTGAGAATAAAGAAGGTATTTGTTACATCACAATCAATCGTCCAAAGCAATTGAACGCTTTAAATGGAGCTACAATTAATGAATTAAACCAAGCTATTAGTGTTGCTGAAAAAGATACTGATGTAAGGTGTATTATTTTGACTGGTGCGGACACTAAGGCTTTTGTAGCGGGTGCTGATATTAAAGAATTTGCTGCTTTTGATAAAAATGCTGGTGAAAATTTAGCTAGAAAAGGACAAGAATTATTATTTGATTTATTGGAAAACGCTTCTACCCCATCTATAGCTGCAATTAATGGTTTTGCGCTTGGTGGTGGATTAGAATTAGCTATGGCCTGTCATATTCGTATCGCATCAGCCAATGCTAAAATGGGTCTTCCTGAGGTTTCCTTGGGTGTTATTCCAGGTTATGGTGGTACGCAAAGGTTAGCGAGTTTAGTAGGTAAAGGAAAGGCTATGGAAATGATAACTACAGCAGGCATGTTATCGGCTACTGAGGCAAAAGAATGGGGATTAGTAAATCATGTTTGCTCCCAAGAAGAGTTAATACCTCTGGCTGAAAAATTAGCTTCAAAAATTAAGCGTAATTCCCCTATGGCAATTGCTAAGGCAATAAAATCGGTCAATGCTGGTTTTACTGATGGCGTAAATGGTTTTGAGGTTGAAATATCAGAATTTGGTTCTTGTTTTGAAACGCTAGAGTTTATTGAAGGAACTACTGCATTTATGGAAAAAAGAAAAGCAAAATTTTAATTGAATCCACTTAAAAAATTAGCGAGTCAAACTGCAATTTATGGTTTGAGTAGTGTGGTAGGTAGGCTATTGAATTACCTACTTGTTCCTCTTTATACTCGTTATTTTTTACCAGCTGAATATGGGGTGGTTACTGAGCTTTATGCTTATGTTGCTTTCTTGGTTGTCATGTTAACTTATGGAATGGAAACTGCATTTTTTAGGTTTTCCAAAAAGGAAGAATCAACTAAAGTGTATAGTACAACATTAATTTCGTTACTGATATCTTCTGTTGTATTTGTAGGTTTAATATTTCTGAATTCAAGTGCAATTTCTCAATGGTTAGGTTATGCTAATCATCCTGAATATATTCAGTTTTTTGCTTTAATTATAGGAATGGATGCTGTTGCCTCTATTTCTTTTGCAAAATTAAGAGAGCAGGATAAAGCAATGCGTTTTGCTTTTATCAGGATAATTAATATTATGGTTAATATTGGACTGAATTTATATTTCATAGTCTACCAAGAGTACGGAATAGCCTATATTTTTATTGCAAACTTAGTAGCTTCAGTTATTACACTGCTAATGCTTTTCCCCCAAATGATAAGTTCATCTTGGGTATTTGATAAAAAGTTATGGAAAAAAATGATGATTTATGCCTTACCGCTTCTTATTGCGGGCTTAGCAGGCATGACCAATGAAACGATTGATAGAATTTTATTAAAACATTTGTTACCCAACACTGATATGGCGGCTTCAGAATTAGGATTATATGGCGCTTTTTACAAACTTTCCATTATCATGATACTCTTTATTCAAACCTTTAGGTTTGCTGCTGAACCTTTCTTTTTTGCACAAGAAAAAGAGGGAAATAGCAGGAAAATTTATGCTGATGTCATGAAATATTTTACCATTATTATGGCAATTATATTTTTAGGTGTTACCATTTTTTATGATGTTCTAAAAGGATTTTTAGGTAGTGAATATCATGATGACAGAGGATTTTTAGTCGTGTCAATTTTATTGTTGGCTAATCTGTTTTTAGGAATTTATTATAACTTGTCTATTTGGTATAAGCTTACTGAAAAAACAAAATATGGTGCTTACCTTTCTATTTTTGGTGCAATTATTACGCTTTCCCTTAACTTTACTCTTATTCCTGTGCTTGGTTTTGTTGGCTGTGCTTGGGCTACTTTAGTTTGTTATTTTAGCATGACAGTTGCTTCTTATTATTTAGGTAAAAGACACTTTTCTGTTCCTTATCAAGTAAAAAGAATTGCTTTGTATTTGTTTGGTATGCTTTGCATCTATTTCTGTATTTATTTCACCAATTTAAATATGTGGATTAATTCCTTATTCTTATTAGGATTTGTCATATTTGTCTATCGTTTAGAAAAACCCAAATTAGCATTAAAATTATGAATGTAAAAGTTATCAATAAATCAAAGCATGCATTGCCTCACTATTCTACAATTGCTTCCGCAGGAATGGATTTAAGAGCAAATATTGATGAGTCAATTTCTTTAAAACCATTAGAAAGAACAATTGTAAAGACAGGGATTTTTATTGAGCTACCTTTAGGTTTTGAAGCGCAAGTTCGTCCTAGAAGTGGTTTGGCATTTAAAAATGGAATTTCTGTACTAAATTCACCAGGAACAATTGATGCTGATTATAGAGGTGAGGTAGGTGTTATTTTGGTGAATTTATCAGCTGAAGAATTTATAATTGAAGATGGTGAGCGTATTGCTCAAATGGTAATTGCTAAACATGAACAGGCGCAATGGATAGAAGTTGAAACATTAGAAAATTCAGAAAGAGGTGCTGGCGGTTTTGGTAGCACTGGTGTAAAATAAAAATAGTTAGATATGAAAATTATAGTTCCAATGGCGGGGAGAGGATCCCGATTAAGACCACACACATTAACTATTCCTAAGCCATTAATTCCAGTTGCAGGAAAGCCAATTGTACAAAGATTAGTAGAGGATATTGTAAAAGTATGCGGAAAAGAAGTTGATGAAATTGCATTTATTATTGGTGATTTTGGAAAAGAAGTAGAAGATAATTTAGTTAAGATTGCGGAAGGTTTAGGAGCAAAAGGAAGTATCTATTATCAAGATAAACCCTTAGGAACAGCTCATGCAATTTTATGTGCACAAGAATCCTTAGAAGGGAATTGTGTAGTTGCTTTTGCTGACACTTTATTCAAAGCTGATTTTACTTTAGATAGCAGTAAAGATGGTATTATTTGGGTAAGCCAAATTGATGATCCATCAGCATTTGGAGTGGTAAAACTTAATGATGAAAATATAATTACCGACTTTGTAGAAAAGCCAGATACTTTTGTTTCTGACTTGGCGATTATTGGAATCTATTATTTTAATGATGGTGAATATTTGAAAAATGAATTACAGTATTTGTTAGATAATAATATTAAAGATAAAGGAGAATATCAGTTGACAAATGCATTGGAGAATATGAAAAATAAAGGAACTAAATTCTCTCCGGGAAAAGTAAACGAATGGTTGGATTGTGGAAATAAAGACGCAACTGTTTACACAAACGAAAGAGTATTAGAGCATAATGGAAATATAATTTCAGCTACTGCCCTAATTGAGAATTCTGAAATAATTGAACCTTGTTTTATTGGTGATAATGCTGTGATTAAGAATGCTAAAATAGGCCCTCATGTTGCCGTTGGAAGTAATACTATAATTAGTAATAGCACAATTAGTAAAACAATAATTCAAAATGAAAGTTCAATTGTTGATGCAAAATTGAATAATTCTATGATTGGAAATAAAGTAACATTTAATGGAAATAACATTCATCAAGAAGTAAGTATGGGTGATTTTTCAGAAGTTAAATAATGATGAAAAAGGTAATAATAATTATATTATGTCTATTGAATGTGCAGGCTTTTGCACAATGGAAATCCTATTACCCTGAAGGGAAAAACAAAAAAAATAAGGATGTTAAACAGGAAATTGACAAAAATAATTCCATTTTTAATACTCACTTTTTTGATGCTTTAAAAGAAAAATCTTTAGAGAATTATGAAGAGGCTTTAGAGCAGTTTCAGAAGTGCATAAAAATGGATGATAAACAAGCCCTTCCATTTTATGAGTCAGCACTGATAAATAAGGGGTTAGGAAATTTTGATTTAGCAGTTGAGCAAGCCAAAATTGCTACAGGATTAGATGGTGATAACAGATGGTATCAGCTGAATTATGCTGAAGTTTTATTTGCTAATCAGAATTTTAATTCAGCAGCAGTTGAGTATGAAAAGCTATTACTTAAAGAGCCTGGAAATAGAGAATTCTACTTCCTGTTGTCCGACATGTATATTTATGCTAATGATTTTCTGAAAGCGATTGAGGTTTATGATGATTTAGAACAGATAGGGGGAATCGATAAGATGGTTTCCATGCAGAAGCATAAGCTTTACATGCAATTGGATAAAAGGAAGTTTGCAATAAAGGAGTTGCAAAATTTATTAGAAAAATTTCCAAATGAGATTGAAGCTTTGGAGATTTTATCAGAATTATATTTATTAAATGATGAAAAAGAAAAAGCATTTGATATTTTTAAGCAATTAGCAATTATTGCACCTGAAAATGGGAGAATTCATTTAACCTTAGCCGACTATTATCGTGATAAAGGGGATAACATAAAATCTTTTGAAGAGTTAAAATTAGCTTTTAAAAGTATAAAATTAGGTGTTGATATTAAGGTAAGCATCCTTGCGTCCTACTTTCAATTGCTTGCTGTAAATAATATTATGAAAGAGCAGGCTTATACTTTAGCACAACTGTTAATTGAATCGCATCCTAATGAAGTTAAGCCTAATGCTGTTTATGCTGATATACTTTATACTGATAATCGTTTTACTGAGGCCAAAGAGCAGTATTTAATTGTTTTGGAAAAGGATAAAACTAAAAGTCAAGTTTGGAGTCAAGTATTATTTATTCAGGCAGAACAAAATGATTTTGAGGGAATGCTTAAAACAAGTGAACAGGCACTAACCTATTTTTCAACTGATCCTTTATTTTATTATTTTAATGGAGTTGCTAATAAATGGTTTAAAAACTATGATCTTGCTATCAATTCTTTAAATATGGGAGTTGAATTTGTTTTGGATAACAAGATGTTATTGCTAGAATTTTATTCTTCATTGGCTGATTCCTACCATGCGATTAAAGAGCATAAATTATCTGACGAGTATTATGAAAAATCACTTGTAATTGATTCTAATAATGTTTTAGTCCTTAATAATTACGCCTATTATCTTTCACTTAGAAAGATAAATTTAGAGAAAGCTAAAAAAATGTCGTACAAGTGTAATGAGTTGGAGAAAGACAATGGCACTTATCAGGATACTTATGCTTGGATTTTATATGAGTTAGCAGATTATGAACAAGCAAAAATTTGGATGAAAAAATCATTAGCTAACGGAAGTGATGGGAGTGCAGTTGTAGTAGAGCATTATGGCGATATTTTATATAAATTAGGGAATGTTGAAGGTGCAATTATTGAATGGAAAAAAGCAAAAATTCTAGGAGAAGCAAGTAAGTTTTTAGATAAAAAAATTGAGGACGGTAAGTTGTATGAATAAGATAGCACTATATTTTTTTTGTATTGTGTTTGCTTCATCCTGCGTTATGAAAAATGTTACAGAGCTTAGTTTATCTATACCTCCAAAAAATGCAAAAGAATTAATTGCAAAGGTAAATTCAAAGAATAAATCTCCTGAGTGGTTGGCGTTAAAAGGAAAGGTAAGGTTGCTGCTTGAAAAGGACAATGAAGTTTCATTAGGAATTTCAATTAGAGTAAGAAAGGATAGTCTTATTTGGGCCTCTGTTACTGCTCCTTTTGGCATTGAACTCTTCAGAGCAGTACTAACAAAGGATTCGGTATATTATATCAATCGCACAAGCAAGACATATTTTGTAAAACCAATCGCTCACATTTCTAAAATAATAAAAACAGATATTGCTTTTAACGAAATTCAGGAAATGATAATGGTTACGCCTAAAATTGTAAAGAAGAAATATTCTTTTGATAAGATTAATGATGATTTCATATTAAGCACACAAGATTATACCTATACTATTTCTAATTTCTACAGAATAAGGCAAGGAGTTTTTATTGATAATGAAAATAGTTTAATCTATACCTACAGCAACTTTAGTTTTGAGAATGATTTTCCTGAACAGTTAGAACTTATAGTGAAATCAGCTTCTGAAAATGACTTTAATCTAAAACTAAACTATTCCAAAGTAGTTTTTGACCAGCAGCAGCAAACGCCTTTTAAAATACCAAGTTCTTATGTTGAGGCTAAATAAATATATCTTTTTATTTTTAGGGATTTTCCTGAGTTTGTCAGTTTTTTCGCAAACTAAGGATGAGCTTAAAAAGCAGAAGTCAACTATAGAAAAAGAGATAAGTTATACCACTAATTTATTAAATAAAACTAAAGCGAATAAAAGCAAATCCTTAAGTTATCTGCTGGTGTTGGATATGCAAATTAGCAATAAAGAAAGCTTATTGAAAACCTTGAATATTGAGATAAGTTTACTTGGTAATCAAATTAGAAAAACGGAACGTTCTATTATTGAAATTCAGCAATCCATTATTGATGAGCAGCAAGAACTTGTTTTGTTAAAAAGTGAATATGCTAAGATGATTTATGCGTGTTTTAAAGAAAAGGGAAATCGTAATGATTTGATATTTATTATTTCTGCAGAGGATTTTAATCAGGCCTATAAGCGAATGGTGTATTTAAAACAATACGCCTCTTTTCGTAAAAACCAGGTGGATAAAATTATTGAAAGTCAAAAAAACTTAGCCATTATGGAGGATGTCTTAATCAAAAGAAAAAATCAACTAGATTTGGAGTTAGACTCTAAAAAGAATTTAATTGATGTTAAAAAACAAGAGCTAAATTCTATTAGTGACACGAAACAAGAAAAGCAAGAATTGGTCAATAACTTAAGTAAATCCGAAAAAGTATTTAAGAAACAATTGCAGGATAAACAAAAAACTGCAAAAGCTTTGGATGACGAGATTCGCAAGATAATTGCTGAAGAAATCCGTAAAGCAAGAGAAGAAGCTGAAAAGAAAAACAAGGGTTTTGCCCTAACTCCAGAAGCAATGGCTTTGTCATCAGAGTTTAATAATAATAAAGGAAAATTACCTTGGCCATTGGAAAAAGGAGTAATTATACAAGGTTATGGCAAGCAAAAGCATTCTGTTCTTGCTGGAATCGAAACATTCAATAACGGAATTGATATTGTGACAGATGAAAATATGAATATCAGAGCTGTTTTTGACGGAACAGTTAGCAGAATATTTTTCATTAAAGGTGAGGGAAAAGCAATTTTGTTAAATCATGGTGAATATTTTACTGTCTATTCAGGGCTAAAAGAAGTTAGTGTTAAGGTAGGCGATAAGATGCTAGCTAAGGAGAAGATAGGAATAGTTTTTACACAAGAAATAGAAGAAAAAACTGAACTCCATTTTGAAATTTGGAAAGGTTATGATAAACAAGACCCTTCTAAATGGTTATTTAAGGCTTATTAAATCAAAATGCATAGATTTGCATATTCAATTTAACAATTAAAATTATGACATCAGTATTATTATTAGGAATGATTGGCCCATGGCAAATTGTACTTATTGTATTGGTTTTTTTATTAATGTTTGGCGGTAAAAAAATACCAGAATTAATGAAAGGATTAGGAAAGGGAATGAAAGAATTCAAGGAGGCAACTAAAGATTTGAAAGAAGATAATAAGAAAGATTAATTCCTTTAAAATTTGACAACTTTCCGTTCCTTTAAACAAGTGCAAAGCGCGCTTTCAAACCAGTTAACTACTTGTGTTGAAATAACCAATTCTTATCTGCAAAAAATTGAAGAGCATAATCACTTAAATGCTTTTGTTGAGGTGTATACTGATGAGGCTTTGAGTCAGGCTTTAGCTGTAGATAAAAAATTAGAAAGTGGTAATGCTGGTAAATTGGCAGGAATGGTTATTGGAATAAAAGATAACCTTTGCTATAAGGGTCATAAAGTTTCGGCTTCTTCTAAAATTTTAGATGGTTTTGAATCCTTATTTAGCGCTACCGTTATTGATAGATTATTAGCTGAAGATGCGATAATTATTGGTAGACTTAACTGTGATGAGTTTGCAATGGGTTCAGCTAATGAAAATACAATATACGGAACTGTAAAAAACCCACTAGATAATACAAAAGTAGCTGGCGGAAGTTCAGGTGGTTCGGCAGCTGCAGTTGCAGCAGGGCTTTGTTTAGCTACATTAGGAAGTGATACTGGAGGATCAATCAGACAGCCAGCAGCATTTTGTGGTATTGTTGGTTTAAAGCCTACATATTCTCGTGTCTCTCGTTATGGTTTAATTGCATACGCATCTTCATTCGACCAGATAGGACCTTTAACAAATACAGTTCAGGATTCAGCATTATTACTTGAAGTTATTGCTGGGGAAGATGAGTTTGATAGTACAGTTTCTAGAAGGAAGGTTGAACAATATACTAAAGCACCACTCTGCGATAGTCCTAAGCGCATTGCTTATATAAAAGAATGCTTAGATAGCAAAGGGTTAGATCCAGAGATAAAACAAGTTATTGAAAATAAAATTGAAGAATTAAAAGCAGAAGGGCATATAGTTGAGCCAATTTCTTTTTCCTATTTAGATTATTTGGTACCTACCTATTATGTAATTACAACTGCTGAGGCATCATCTAATTTAGCGCGTTTTGACGGTGTCCATTATGGATATAGAAGTGAAAATATTACTAATCTTGAAAGCACTTACATAAATAGTAGGACCGAAGGTTTTGGTGAGGAGGTAAAAAGAAGAATTATGTTAGGTACTTTTGTTTTGAGTGCAGGCTATCATGATGCCTACTTTACCAAAGCACAGAAAATTAGACGTCTAATTCAACACAAGACTAATGAAATGTTTAAGGATTATGATTTCGTAATCTCACCAACGACCCCTCATACACCTTTTGCAATAGGGACAAAACATACTGACCCAACAATAATGTATTTGGAAGATATTTTTACTGTACAAGCAAATCTTGCTGGTAATCCTGCTATTTCAATCCCTATTGAAAATCATTCCAATGGAATGTCAATTGGACTACACATAATGGCTGATAATTTTAGGGAATCTGATTTATTAGCTTTTTCTAAATACATGAATAAGGAAGGATAATTACTATCTTTGTGCTATGAGATTATTCTTAATCATAGCTTTTGTTTCGTTTTCTTTTTTAGGTTTTTCACAAACTAATTTACCTTATAATGTAGGCGAGTATGCGGCATACAAAATATCTTTTGGCGCAATTAATGTTGGATATGCTGAATTGGAGGTTAAAGAAATTACATCGGTAAACAACAAACCAAGTTTTCATATTATCGGAAAAGGTAGGACAGCTCCTTTCTTTGATTGGGTTTTTAAGGTTCGAGACGTTTATGAAACATTTATTGACACTTCAACCCTACTCCCAATTGTATTTATTAGGGAAGTAAGAGAAGGAGGGTACTCGATAAATCAACATTATAATTTCAATCATAATAACGAAAATGTAGTTACTCAGGATAGTACATTCAAGATTCCAATTCAATCGCAAGATATGTTATCGGCTTTCTTTTATGCCAGAACTTTTAAAAAAGATAGTGTCTTAAATGTAGGCTCTTTTTATGTCCCTATTTTTATGGATGATGAAAATTATTTTCTTGAGATTAAGTACTTAAAGAATGAAATCATTAACACTAAATGGGGGAAAGTTGATTGTATGGTTTTTCAACCTAAAATGCAAGAGGGTAGAATTTTTGAAGATGGAGAAGAAATGAAAATATGGATCTCTGATGATAAAAATCATTTACTTTTAAGAGTAGAGACTAAGATTTGGACGGGCTTAATAAAAGCAGTTTTACAAGAGTATAAACATGTTAAATATCCTTTGTCAATAATTGAAGAATAATTATGATTACAGAATTATTTAAACATTAAATTAGCAGGATGAAAAAATGGTTTGGAATACTAGTAATGGGAACAGCATTACTGTTTATGTTAGCCAACATAAATAAAGATAAAATAGCGGTGGAGAAGTTGGAGGTTATTCAAGAAATAGTTGAACCTTCTTATGAATATAACATTCTTGTAGATTCGTTCAATGTTATAAAAGGTTCTGTAAAAAGGGGCCAAACTATGGGGGAGATTCTTTATTTGAACCATATTGATCATTTTGAAATCAATAAAATTGTTGAAAAATCAAAAGGAATATTTGATGTAAGACGAGTAAATACAGGAAAAAAATATACCGTTATTTGTGCTTCTGATTCTACTAAAAAGGCGCAATATTTTATCTATGAAATTGACGCAACCAACTATGTTGTTTTTGATTTAAGAGGAGAAATAGATGTCTATAAAGGAAAAAAGCCAGTAACAGTTAAATTAAAAACTGCTTCTGGAATTATAAAATCATCCCTTTGGTTAACTATGGAGGAGCAAAATCTAAGTCCTAAATTAACAGCTGAACTTTCAACTATTTATGCTTGGACAATTGATTTTTTTAAGATTCAAAAAAATGATGGCTTTAGGGTTTATTATGAGGATAAGTATATTGATGGGCAGTACATTGGTATTGGTAGGTTATTGGCTGCAGAGTTCACGCATAAAGGGCAAGATTTTTATTCTTTTTATTATAGAGAAAATGAGAATTTTGGCGATTATTATGACGAACAAGGAAAAACCTTACGTAAAGCATTCTTAATGGCTCCTGTAGATTACAAGCGTATTTCTTCTCGCTATAGTAAAAGACGAAAACATCCGGTAACAGGAAGATGGAAAGGGCATTTTGGTACTGATTATGCAGCAGAAAAAGGGACCCCTATTTGGTCGACTGCAAACGGAACAATTATAGCTGCAACTTATACAAAGAACAATGGTAATTATGTAAAAGTAAGGCATAATGGAACCTATACAACTCAGTATTTACACATGTCAAAAATAAAACCTGGAATACGAAAAGGTGTATTTGTGAAGCAAGGTGATATTATTGGTTATGTAGGTAGTACAGGCTTAGCAACTGGCCCTCATGTTTGTTATCGGTTCTGGAAAAATGGTAAGCAGGTCGATCCGTTTAAACAAAAACTACCACCTGGCGATCCTATAAAAAAGGAAAATAGAGATGCGTACATGTTAGCTAAAGATAGTTTAATGCAAATTCTGATGAATTAAAAAATGTGATGGAATCTAAAAAAAGTATATTAAAGCAGTTGTTTACCCTACTCTTTGTTATGTTCTTTTTTCTGGCAAATGCACAAAATACTTTTATTGAAAATAAAGGTCAATTCCCAAAAGCTGTAATCTCCAAAACTCACCTTCCTTCTGGCGCTTTATATGTTGAAAAGGCAAAACTTACTTATGCTTTTTATAATGGAAAGCAACTAGCCGATATTCATGATGGCTTAGCAGCTGACCATAGGGTTGATGCACATGCTTATTCTGTTTCATTCCTTAATGCAAATACTAATCCTAATATTCAATTGGAGGAAGAGAGTAGTTTCTTTGAAAACTATTATTTAGGGGATAAATTAACTTGGGCATCAGAGGTTAAATCCTATAAACGTCAAATCCAAAAAAGCATTTACCAAGGTGTTGATTTGTATTTGTTTGTTAATGATGATAAGTTAAAATACGAATTGTATCTTGATAAATCGGCTAATGAAAAAGCTATCAAATTGCGCTATCAAGGGCTTAGTCAGCTTAAAATTAGTAAAGGAAATCTGGTTATCAATACGAGTGTAAATAGTATTGTTGAATATCGTCCTTATGCTTACCAAATTATAGAGGATATTGAAGTTGAGGTGGCCTGTGTCTACCATTTAAAAAACAATATCCTTTCGTTTGATTTCCCAAATGACTATAATAGAAATTATCCTTTAGTAATTGACCCTGTTTTAGAATTCTCCACCTATTCTGGTTCTACAACGGATAATTTCGGCTATACGGCTACCTATGATGATTTTGGTTTTTTGTACAGTGGAAGTACTTCTTTTGGAGTAGGATATCCTACCACTTTAGGGGCTTATCAACTTAACTATGCCAATAGTGCTGGCGGTACTGATGTGGCAATAACTAAGTACGATACAAGTGGTACAATCAGAATTTACTCTACTTATTTAGGCGGAACAAAAGATGAGTTACCTCATAGTATGATTGTCAATAGTGCTGATGAATTATTTATTTTTGGAACAACTGGCTCTGCTGATTTCCCGACTACAACCTCATCATTTCAGCCAAATTTTAATGGAGGGCCAGGATTTTCTCCGTCAGGAATTGGGGTGAGTTTCCCAGATGGATCTGATATTTTTGTTTCAAGATTAAGTACTAATGGTGGGAATTTATTGGGCTCCACTTTTTTAGGAGGATCAGATAATGATGGACTAAATACCGCTCCTAAATTAAAGTTTAATTATGCTGATGAGGTTCGGGGTGAAATTGACATTGATCAGAATAATAACATCTACATTGCTACTTGTACACAGTCTACTGATTTTCCAATTGTTGGTGGTTTTCAAAACACAAATAAAGGAGGACAAGAAGGTTGTATTGTTAAGATGGATAATCAACTTTCTTCAATAATTTGGAGTTCCTATTTAGGAGAAAATGCTGATGATGCTATTTATTCTTTAGCATTGGATAAAGATGATAATATTTATGTGACAGGAGGAACAGCATCTGCTCTTTTCCCAACAACAGCTAATGCTTACCAAACTGGCCATCAGGACACCTTAAATGCAGATGCCTTTATAAGTTTAATTAGTTCAAATGGAAGTCAGATTCTTTATTCTTCCTTGTATGGTTCGCTAGCATATGACCAATCGTATTTTGTAGAAATTGGAAGTACAGATGCAGTTTATTTATTTGGACAAACAAAAGCGAGTGATACTACTTTAGTGCAGAATGCAACTTATTTTGAAAGTGGGGCTGGTCAATTTATTGCGGTATTTACTAAGGATTTATCAAGTATTTTACGGGCAACTGTTGTGGGGACAGGTAAAGGTAGCCCTGATATTTCTCCAACCGCTTTTTTGGTTGATGTTTGCGACAAGATCTATCTTTCGGGATGGGGTTCAAATTTAGGAGGACCATTGTCAACACTTAATTTGCCGGTAAGTCCTACTGCTTTTCAATCATCTACTGATGGAAATGATTTTTATTTAATGGTAGTTGATGATGCTTTAAGTAGCATGGTTTATGCTACCTATTTCGGAGGAAGCCAAAGCAATGAACATGTGGATGGAGGGACAAGTCGTTTTGATAAAAAAGGTATTATTTACCAATCCGTTTGTGCAGGTTGTGGTGGTAGTTCCGATTTCCCGATAGAACCTAATCCAGGAGCCGTTTCGGTAACCAATAATAGCCCAAATTGTAACAATGGAGTCTTTAAATTCAACTTTGATTTCCCAATGGTAATAGCTGACTTTAATTCTTCTTGGCTTGGTTGCGATACTAATGTCAGTTTTCAAAATTTAAGTATCTCTAACTCACCAATAACTTATCAATGGGATTTTGGAGATGCTACTACTTCAAGTTTGGAAAATCCAACTCATAATTACGCTCAAGCAGGCAGTTATAGCGTTACCTTAATTGCTACTTCTTCAGGAGCTTGTAATGTGTCGGATACGATAACAAAACAAGTATATATATTAGCTAATGCTTCTGATACGATTCCGAGTATTTTAAAATGTAAAAACGATCTAATTCAAATTGGCTTACTTCCTGTTAACGATCCTACAATATCTTATTTGTGGTCTCCTGGAACTGACTTAAGTAGTGCCAATGTTTCCAATCCTTTTTGCAATTCACCAACAAGTATTAGCTATCAACTACTAATATCCAACGGAAGTTGTACGGACACCTTAACGCAAACTATAATTATACCTAGTTTTTTCTTAGATGCTGGTGAGGATACTGCTTACTGTAATACCCCTATAACATTACGAGCGAGTTATAGCGGTGCAACTGACATACTTTGGTCCTCTAATATTAATTTTACTGATACACTAAGCCTTACCGATAGCTTAACGATTGCAAGTATTGCCCAATTTTATGTAAAAGTTACTGATGGAATCTGTGAGCAGGTGGATAGTGTTCGGGTGAATGCACAAAGCATTAATTTTAATTTGATAGGTGAAGATTTATGTCAAGGTGATAGTGTCTTTTTGTTGGTTGAAAACCTAATGCCTAGTGTAGCAATAACTTCTTATTCATGGGAGCCATTAGCAATAACTTACAATACCGATTCTTCAAGTATTAGTAGTTATACCGACACTTCAATCTGGTATAGCGTAGAAGCGATTAATTCAGATGGTTGTATTTTAAAAGATTCCATTTTTATTCAAATTTTTGACAATCCAATTTTGGATTCTTTATGGTTAGATAAGGATATAATTTTCAGAGGGGAATCGACTTATTTAAATATTAAAACTGATGATAGTTTTGTTTGGTATAACTTTACTAGCACCTCCAATTCAGTGTTGGTTCAACCGATACAAAATGAGTGTTATACTGTTGAGGTTTTTAACGCCTATACTTGTAGTGTTTTGGATAGCGTTTGTATTGTGGTGTTGGATGTATTTTGCAATGAAGATGGAATTACTATACCAACCGCATTTAGCCCTAATGAAGACGGAGTAAACGACACTTATTTTATTGTGGATAAGGATGGAGTAGTTACTGCTTTCAAACTTGAAATATTTAACCGTTTAGGGCAAAAAGTATTTGTAGCAACAGATAAGAGTACCAAGTGGGACGGCACTTACCTTGGTAAAAAACTTAACCCTCAGGTGTTCGACTTTTATTTGGAACTTAAATGTGTGGATGATAAAACGCTCTTTAAAAAGGGAAATATCACTCTTATCAGATGAGAAAGATTGTCTTAATATTGATATTATCCTTTGCAGTAAATGCTTGGGCTCAGGATGTACATTTCTCTCAATTTTTAGCCAATAGTTTCGTGTTAAACCCTGCAATGGTTGGGGTACAAAAAAATGATTATAAAGCTACCCTTCACCGAAAATCACAATGGGCAAGTGTCAGTGTTCCCTTTTCAACTTTTACTTTGGCTTTGGAAAGAAAAGATATTCTTCCTAGCCACAGTATTGGTATACAATTTCTAAACGATATTGCTGGAGATTCTCGTTTTAAAACTTCAGGATTAAATTTTACGTATGTAAAAAGTGTAGCAACAAGTTCGGAAAACTCATTTCGTTTTGGGGCAGAATTTGGTCTTTTTCAACGGTCGATTGTTGTTGATAATTTAGTATTTAACAATCCTGAAAATTTAAGTAATTTTAATTTTACTTTCCCTGATATCTCTGTTGGAGTTGCTAATCAAAATTATTTAAATGAAGATTTATTATTAGAAACGGGGATAGCATTTTTCCATATTAATAAACCCAAACAATCCTTTACTGATGATGATGCTGTTCGTTTGCATCAAAAAATAAATTTCCATACGGCTCTTAATTATGCTTATACGGATAACTTGAGTATTCAACCTAAATTAGTGTTTTCTAATCAGGATACTGACAAAGAATTTTTATTGGGTTGTGGGGTTAATTATTTATTGGAAGGCGAAAAAGATATTCTTTTAAAATCAGGAATTGCTAATCGTTTTAATGATGCTCTTATTCTTTATTTTGGAGCTGAAATTGATGGTTTATCTTGCGTTGTGAGTTATGATGTAAACACTTCTAGTTTGACCAATGCAAGTAACAATAAAGGGGGATTTGAATTTGCGCTTGTGTATCAGTGGAAAAGCAAGAAAAAGATAAAAATTGTTGAACAAGAAATTTGCCCAAAATATTTATAATAAGATGAGGTACAAAAAATTAACTACCTTTGGTAAATGAATAAATTAACACTTATTACCTTATTAGCTTGTGCTTTTACCATTAAAGCACAACAGAACCTAGTACTTAATGGGAGTTTTGAAAATAATACTCCTCCAACTGACTCACTAAATAACATCAATTGTTGGATAGGATTAGAAACTAAAATTGATTATGAGAACACGATTCATTACTCTTATCATTTTGGAGATGATTACACAATATCGCTTTTTAAACTCCCTTGCTTAATCTGCTTTCCACCAGTAACTTGGGGGGGTATTGCAAAGGATGGAGATTGGGCTTTAATAATGGGGAGCTGGGATGAAACAATTATATTACCTCCGCTTAATGATACTACACATCTTATCAAACAAGGTAAAGTCTCTTTAGCCTTGAATGCTCCTTTATCGAATACAAAACGCTATAAGTTAAGCTTTTGGATTAAAGAAACACCACCAGACTCAACACTGCACTGTATTATGACTAAAGATAATTATGTGAATGTAGGTATTTCAAACTATAACGATTTATTAGGTAAGCACTTAGTTACAACAAATTATGGAGACTCTATTTGGCAAGAGTATACTTATGTTTTTGAAACCCAAATGGCAGAAGAGTACATTACTGTAACGGTTGGCGTAAACGATACCATTGATTACAGTGTGTTTATTGACCATTTTGTGCTTACTGAAACAACTGAGCCTTTAACTACTGGTGTTAATGAAATATATACTAATAGTAAAAAACAACTCCTTAAAATAGTAGATATTTTAGGCAAGGAAAGCAACCCTAACAAAAAAGGTTTACTCTTTTATATTTATAGTGATGGTACTGTAGAGAAAAAACTGATTATTGAGTAATGATAAGAATAAGTATTATCCTCCTATTTTTCCCAATACTTAGCTTTTCGCAGGGGATAACTATTAGCCATTTGCTAGGCAATGTTAATACCTATGGGCCTGAGCTCAATTTTGTTCAAATTGATGAGAATACAGCTTATTATACTTCTTCAACTTTTCAAGAAGATATGTATCAGTCTGCTATTTTTTCAAGCACGCTTAAGGATGGGAGGTGGCAAAAAGGAAAGTATATTAATTTAGGAAATTCCTATTCAACCGCCAATAGTCATTTTCCAAAAAACGAGTTGGTTTTTTATTTTAGTGTCTGTGATGACCAAGGGAATTGTAAAATTGCCCTTAGGAATTATAAAAAGCAAATAACAGAAGAGTTAAACAGCAATATAAATTTGCTAAATTCAACAAACACTCAACCTCATATTGCAATTCATAATCAGCAAAAAGTAATGTATTTTGTTTCTGACAGGAAAGGTGGGTTTGGCGGCATGGATATATGGTTAAGTATAATTAATAAAGATGGAAAGTATGGCATCCCTATTAATGCTGGCGATAAAATTAATTCAGAATTTGATGAGATAACTCCTTTCTTTAATTCCTTTGAGGAAGTTTTATATTTTTCGTCCAACAGAGAAAACGGTGTAGGAGAATTTGATATTTATACTGCAAATGGAAAATTAAATTTATGGGATAAACCTATTAATGCAATTCAACTGAACACTAAGCAAGACGAAATGTACCTTTCTTTCTATTCCCAAACAAAAGGCTATTTTTCTTCTAATCGTAAAGGGGCGCTATACACTTCCAACGAGTTTTGTTGCAATGATATTTTTTCTTTTGAGTTAGCAAAACCGGTGATTGAAGAGCCAGAAAGTATTTTGCGGATTGCCCAGTATTTGCCCCTAAAATTATATTTCCATAATGATGAGCCTGATTGTTGTACTATGAGTGTTACAACTGATAAAACCTATAAGGATGCTTATATTTCCTATTTTAAAATGGAAGAAACATATAATTTGTACTCGCCTAACTTAACCGTTTTTTTTGAGGATTCTTTAAAGGGAAATTTTAATAATCTAAAGCGTATTTTCTCTCATATGTTAGCTGATTTAAAGTTAGGAAAAAAATTACAATTACATGTTAAAGGTTTTTCTAGTCCATTGCATAAAAGGGAGTATAATATCAATTTATCAAAAAGAAGGATTCAGTCTTTTGTGAATTATTTAAGGTTATATGAAAATATGTCGTTTTCACCCTTTCTTAAATTAGGATTTTTAGAAATTATTCAGTTGCCTTTTGGTGAAAGTAAATCCACCAAAAAAGTAAGCGATAACCCTAATGATAAGCTTAACTCAATATATAGTCTGGATGCAATTTTAGAGCGTAGAATTGAAATTATTGATGTGAAACTAATAGACGAGTAAGGTAATTAGTTCCACACTTAATCCGACTAAAAACCCTGCATAAACTTGTGCATAATTATGTGCTTTTTGTTTTATCCTAGCTACCCCAAGCAAACCTGAAAGTAGAATAAACAATAGTAGTAGATAAAGGAAATCACCATGCATTATTTGCAAAGCTATAAAAACACCTACCACCCCACCTATACCCAATAAGTGCAAACTTATTTTCCAAAATTTTGAGATGATAGCGGCAAGTAAAATTATTAGTATTGCTCCTAATATTTCAGCTTTTAATATCGGAGTGTAAAAGAGTAAGTTCTGAAGTAAATAGTAGCCAAATGACATCCAAATCACAGTTTTAAATAGTGGTAATGAGCGCTCTTTATGGTTGCTCATTTCAAGTGAACTTACTTTTCCTTTTTGCATAAGCCAAAAAATACTTATTAGAGGCAAAATCATAGTGCTAAAAATAAGAATACCATAGATAAGAAGTAGGTTCTGACTAAGGGTAAAGGCAAGGGAAGGTAAAACAAGTAAAGTTAAGTGTAGGGCCAATATAGGCATGAACATTGGGTGCAAAATAATTGAAATAAGTTGTGTTAATTTCATTATAGTTCTCTTCTTAATTTTGCAATCTGAATGTTTAGATTTTCTCGGTACTTTGCTACTGTTCTTCTTGCAATATGATAATCATCTTTCCCAAGTAGCTGAGCTAATTTTTCGTCTGTAAAAGGGTTAATTTTATCTTCTGATGCTATTATTTCTTGTAATCTTGTTTTTATCTCTTTGGTGGAAATTAGTTCTCCATTATCTTTTCTATAGGCTTCTGAAAAAAGTTCTTTCAATTTAAAAGTACCAAAATGAGTTGCGATATATTTGGAGTTACTCACTCTTGAAATAGTGGAAATATCCATATTTACGATTTGAGCAATATCGGCTAGTTTCATAGGTTTTAACTCCTTTTCGTTTCCAGAAATAAAGTAAGATTCCTGTATCCCTAATATAGCAGTAACAACACTTTTTAAGGTATCATTTCTTTTTGTAATCGCATCTTTAAACCAATTTGCCTTTTCTACCTTTTCAACTAAAAATTTTTTGGTAGCTTCATCCTCTGTTTCCTTAAGCATGTTTTGATAATATGAACTTACCTTTATTGGTTTTACATTACTATTATTTAGTTTAAGTTCTAGTTTACCATCAGCAATTGCAATGCTAAAATCAGGGTAAACATAAGCGATTCCTTCAGCATTTTTTGAAAACCCATTCCCCGGTATTGGATTAAGGGATTCAATTGTGGAGTACGCTTTTTTAAGTGTATCAAAATCAACATCAAGGTGTTTAGCTAAATGTTCAAAGTTTTTGTTGCTAAAAGGAATGTAATAATTACTAAGAATTTCTTTTTCTAATTCTTTTTCTGGGTGTTTGTGCTTAAGTTGTATCAGTAGACATTCTTGCAAATTTTTAGCTCCTACTCCAAACGGTTCAAGCTGTTGAACTATTGCAAGTGCATTATTAAGTTGCTGTTCATTAATATCAAGATTATTACTGATGAGTAAATCACTTGTTATTGAATGTAAATCTCTATTTAAAAATCCATTGTCATCAAGGCTATTTATAAGATAATTCACAAGAAATAATTGGTTTTCGTCAATGTCAAGTGCAATTACTTGCTGACTCAGGTAATCACTTAAACTTTCTGATTTATCTTCAATCTGAAATTGAATATCATCATTGTTATGTTGTTGGAAGCTTCTTTCTGAAAGATTTATTTCTTCTTGCTCATCTTCTTCTAGGGCAGGATTTTCTTCTAGTTCTTCTTCAATCCTTTTTTCTAATGCGACAATAGGTATCTGCAAAAGTCCTAAAAATTGTATCTGTTGAGGGCTTAGGCTCTGATACTGCTTTTGCTGTAACCTTTGTTTGTTCATCTATTAGAATTCAGCATTTTGTGGTGTTCTGGGGAAAGGAATTACATCTCTGATATTTTTCATTCCTGTAACAAACATGATTAGGCGTTCGAATCCTAAACCGAAACCACTATGGGTACAGGTGCCAAATTTTCTAGTTTCTAGGTACCACCATAATTCTTTTTGGCACACATCCATTTCTTCCATTCTCTCTTGTAGTTTGTCTAGTCGCTCTTCTCTTTGCGATCCTCCAACAATCTCCCCAATAGTTGGGAACAGAATATCCATTGCTCTAACGGTTTCATTATCCTCATTCATACGCATATAAAAGGCTTTAATTCCTTTTGGATAATCGGTAATGATAACAGGTTTTTTGTACTTCTTTTCTACCAAATAACGCTCGTGTTCCGACTGCAAATCATCTCCGAATCCATTAATCGGGTATTGGAATTTCTTTTTCTTATTTGGTTTTGAATTTCTTAAAACATCAATTGCTTCACGATACGTTAAGCGTACAAAATTATTTTCAATAACAAATTGTAATCTTTCTAATAAGCCCATTTCTGAGCGTTCTTCTTTTTTTAGTTTACTTTCCTCCTCCTCCATTCTGGCATCTAAAAACTGTAAGTCTTCTGCATTGTTTTCTATACAATATTGAATGCAATACTTTAAAAACTCTTCTGCCAAATCCATATTTTCATTCAAATCAGCAAATGCAACCTCTGGCTCTATCATCCAAAATTCTGATAAATGCCTAGAAGTGTTAGAGTTTTCAGCTCTAAAGGTTGGCCCGAACGTATAAACCTGTCCAAGTGCTAAAGCCCCCAACTCAGCTTCTAATTGCCCTGAAACGGTAAGATTTGTTTTGCTTCCAAAAAAATCTGCTGAAAAGTCAATTTTTCCTTCTTCATTTTTTGGTAAGTTTTCTAAATCAAGGTTAGTTACTTGAAATATTTCTCCTGCTCCTTCTGCGTCAGTACCAGTAATAATTGGGGTATGTAAATTGAAAAATCCCTTATCATTAAAGAATTTATGTACCGCAAAAGTTAAGGCATGACGCAACCTAAATACTGCTGAAAATGTATTAGTTCTAAAGCGTAAATGAGCCTTTTCTCTTAAAAATTCTAGACTGTGTTTTTTAGGTTGTAGCGGATATTCATCAGCATCAGCACCCCCTAATATTTCAATGGTTTTTGCAAGAATTTCAACTGCCTGTCCACTTCCTTTGGATGCCACTAATTTACCGCTTACACTTATACAAGAACCTGTGGTAATCTGTTTAACTAACTCTTCATCAAAATCGCTAGCTTCAGCAACAACTTGAATGCTATTTATTGTTGAACCATCATTTAAAGCAATAAAAGAAACATGTTTACTTCCTCTTCTAGTTCTTACCCAACCTTTAACATGAATTTTTTGTTCGTTTCCTTCTGATTGAAGAATTTCCTTAATTTTCATACTCACTTTATTTTTCAATATTTTTCTCTTACCCTACTTGAGTGATAAGACTTTTTTCTAGTATTTTCTGTACTGAACTTACTATTGCTTTTGTATCATAATGACAATCATTATACAATTCTTCTTGTGTACCATGATGAATGAAAATGTCAGGAATACCAAGCATTTTAACTTTAGCTTGATAATCATTATTTGCCATAAATTCTAAGATAGAACTTCCAAATCCACCTAGCAAACAACCGTCTTCAATCGTGATAATTTTATCAAATTTCTGGAAAATAGTATGCAATAGCTTTTCATCTAAAGGTTTTGCAAATCGCAAATCATAATGTGCAATATTTAAACCTTCTTTTTTAAATTGTTCTTGGGCGTTAACTACAAAATTTCCAGGATGACCAAAAGATAAAATGGCAATTTCTTCACCTTCTTTTACAACTCTACCGGTTCCTATTTTAATTTCCTCAAAAGGTGTTTCCCAATCCAACATAACTCCATTTCCTCTTGGGTACCGTATTGAAAAAGGGCCTTGATTAGGCAATTGAGCGGTAAACATTAAATTTCTTAATTCCTTTTCATTCATAGGAGCAGAAACAATCATATTGGGAATGCATCTGAAAAAAGCTATATCATAAGCTCCATGATGAGTTGCCCCATCAGCACCAACCAATCCACCCCTGTCTAAACAAAAAACAACATTTAAATTTTGTAAGGCAACATCATGAATAACTTGGTCGTAAGCTCTTTGCATAAATGAGGAATAAATATTGCAAAAAGGTACTTTTCCTTGTGTTGCCATTCCTGCTGAGAAAGTAACTGCATGCTGTTCAGCTATCCCAACATCAAAAGTTCTTTCTGGCATCTCTGCCATCATTTTGCTTAAAGACGAACCTGAGAGCATGGCTGGACTAACCCCTACAATTTGTTCATTTATTTTAGCAAGTTCTATTATTGTATCTCCAAATACATCTTGGTATTTTGGAGGTGTTTTTTTCTTTTCCCCAACTATGAACTCCCCTGTTTCTTTATTAAAAATACCTGGAGCATGCCATTTTGTTGAGTTTCCTTTTTCAGCAGGGACGTATCCCTTACCCTTTACTGTTAGGCAGTGTAATATTTTAGGACCAGGAATATCTTTTAAGTCTTTTAAAACGCTAACTAAGTGTTCAGGGTCATGCCCGTCAATAGGACCGAAATACCTGAAATTTAGAGATTCAAAGTAATTGCTTTCACCTAGCAAAGTTGCTTTAACTACTTTTTCAACTTTTCTTGCTACTGCTTGTGCATTTGGTCCAAATTTACTGATTTTACCTAATATTTTCCAAATTTTATTTTTGGCTTTGTTATACGTTCGTGAAGTAGAAATGTCAGTTAAATATTCTTTTAAGGCTCCAACTGCAGGGTCAATAGACATACAGTTATCATTCAAAATAACTAATAAGTTTGAGTTTTCTGCACCGGCATGGTTTAAAGCCTCAAAAGCTATCCCAGCAGTCATAGACCCATCACCAATTACTGCAATATGTTGCTTATTTTTTTCGCCATTAACTTTAGAAGCCATAGCCATACCAAGTGCAGCAGAAATTGAGGTGGATGAATGTCCTACTCCAAAAGTATCATAAACACTTTCGCTTCTTTTTGGGAAACCACTTAATCCTTTATAAATTCTATTTGTTGGAAATTGTTCTTTTCGACCAGTAAGAATTTTATGACCATAAGCTTGATGTCCAACATCCCAAACCAACTGGTCAGAAGGAGTATTAAAAACATAATGCAAAGCAACAGTTAATTCAACAACTCCCAAACTAGCACCAAAATGTCCCCCTTTTTCTGATACAATATCAATAATATATTGCCTTAGTTCACTGCAAATTTGTTCCAGCTGATTTTTACTTAACTTTCGTAAATCATCTGGATTATTAATGTTACTTAATAGTGGCCCTTGTGGATATTTTGTAGTTTTGGACATTTGTATACTCGCAAAGATACGGTATTTTAGATTTTTTATGTAAAATAATGAATAAACAACTTGTATTTAATTAATTATTAAATTTTTGTTACTTTTCGCTAACATAATGTAGTTAATAATTGAAGCTGCTGTAACATAATAGTTGCTGTATTTATTCTCAATTTTGTAATATGAATAGAATTATAATTATTTTTCTAGTAATGCCCCTTTTTACAATTGCAAATCAGGATAGTTTATTAACTTTTGATAAAGTTGGTGTCGATAGTATTGCTGAATTATCTGAGCACGTTGAGTTAAAACTAGCAAAGAGCAATCTCTTAAAACAAGAAAATATAATTGCTTGGAGATTACAGCAGTTAGATAAAAATACGCCAATGGATTTGGTATATAATGATCAAGTCCAAGTTTTTATTGATAGTTATCTAGGAAGAAACAAAGCTTTAATTTCCAGAATGAAAGGTTTAGCCCCATATTATTTCCCAATGTTTGAACGTGAGTTAGATCAATATAATTTACCACTTGAGTTTAAATATTTAGCTATTGTTGAGTCGGCTCTTAATCCTAAAGCTCGTTCGCGCTCTGGAGCTTCTGGTTTATGGCAATTTATGTACTTAACAGGTAAGCAATATGGGTTAGAGGTTACTTCTTATATGGATGAAAGGCAAGACCCTCTTAAAGCAACTAAATCTGCTTGTGAATATTTTGTAAGCTTATATGATACTTTCGGAGATTGGAATTTGGTTTTAGCAGCATATAATGGCGGTCCAGGTTATTTGCAACAAAAAATTGCAAGTGTTGGTTCTTCTGATTTTTGGGAATTATATCCTCATCTAAGAAAAGAGACAAGAAATTATGTTCCTACTTTTATTGCGGTAAATTATGCAATGCATTATGCAAACGAACACAATATTGCTATTGAAAACCCTAAAATTATTTTTAGCGATATTGACACACTTATTCTTAAAAAGGAAGTTGAATTAAAGGTTTTGACTGAATTATTATGTGTTAATGAACAAACCATAAATTATTTAAATCCAGCTTATAAAAAATCAATTTTCCCTAAAGGTGCAGTATTAACTTTTCCAAGTAATGCTGTGCATGATTTTAAGCTTAATGAAACGACTAATTATGCTTTTATTGATGCTGTTAGGAATAAGCATATATTAATTGATGAAGAGCGTATTGTCTATAGAGTTGAAAAAGGCGATTATTTAGGAAGAATTGCAAAAGCACATAATGTCCATGTTTTTGAGATTAAAGAATGGAATAAGTTAAAATCAACTAATTTAAATATAGGTGATAAATTAGTCATTTATGTCCAAAAAGGAAAGCTTTTAACGGCTGAAAAAAAGTTTTTAGGTAATAGTGAATATATCATCCAAAAAGGGGATACACTTTGGGATATTGCTCAAAAACATAATGGGTTAAGTGTTTGGAAAATAAAAGCATTAAACAATATGGAAAGTGATAATTTAAAGCCAGGAACGACAATTCTATTACCAACTTCCTAATGAGATATTTAATTGTCTTTCTATTTGTTTTGAGTGCTTGTTATGATGGAATAAAGACCCTGCCTAGTTCAACAGGGATTTTGTCGGAAGTTATTTTTGTAGTTGAGGATGCACTTTGGGAAAACCAGGTTAAAGATGTAGCTTTTAGAACTTTTGGAGTTCCAATTCAAGGATTAACGCAAGATGAATCTTCTTTTAGAGTAATACAAGTAAATCATAGTGAGTTTAAGTCTATTTTAAAGACGCATAAGAATATTGTAATCATTGCTAAGAATGTGCATACTAGCAATCAACAGGATAAGTGGGCTAATGACCAACTAGTCGTACAGCTAGAATTTAAGCATGAGGATAATGAATTAACAAAAGACTTAAATAAAGTAAAGGCAATTTTTGAGTTTAGGGAAATTAGGATTTTAAGAAATAGTATTTCAAAATCATCTCAAAAAATACAAGAGAAACATATTAAAGAAAAATTTAATATTGAAACTCTAATACCTTCAGAATATACAATTATTAAAGATACTGTAGCTTTATTTTGGGCAACTTATAATCCTGAAAAACAAGAGGAAATAAAACACCTCTTTGTTTTTTCATTTGAACCAAAAGAGATTAATCTTCAACAAGAAGTATTGCAAAAAACAGATAGTATTTTTGCCAAGTATCTACTTGGGGCTAAGCACGGGCAACATGTGAAAATAGAAGATATGTTTTCTCCTGTCTACTCTGAAAATACGTATAGAGGATTATGGAAATTAAATGGAGGTTTTATGGGAGGTCCTTTCCTTATTAAAACTTATTTTATTGATAAAAAAGTAGTTGTAACAGTTGGCCTTATTTTTGCTCCAAATGACAGAAAAAGAAATTATATAAGAACCTTAGAGGCTATTTTATAATTAGTTTTTCTCTTCTTGAAAACCCATTTTTATTACTTATTTCTATAATATAGCATCCTTTTGCGAAATTAGAAGTATTGATTGTTTTGGCAGTTGTTTCAATAATTTTTCTACCTGTTACTGTAAATATAGTTATATTAATATTTTGTTGACTTGTGGTTATCGTTATTTTATCTTGAGCAGGGTTAGGATAAATTTTAAAATTGATCTTCTCGTTAGCGTAAACATTTGTTGACAATGTGTTTAAAGGGCTTTCCCACACTCCTCTTCCGAAAGTAGCCGCACTAATGCTTCCTCCATCATAATGGATTTCAAGTTCTTTAACAATAACATTCGGCAAGCCGTCATTAAAAGGTATCCAATCTGACATAGTGTTGTTTTTATAATAAACACCAATATCTGTTCCTATATACAAATCATCATTAGCCCCACCTTGGTAAACAATGCAGTTTACAGGAAGACCAGGCAAGTTACTTCCTGAAATATTTACCCAACTATTTCCTGCATCATTAGTTTCGTAAACCTTATGAACGTTATTATATTCAGAGAAAGTAACCCACGCTCTATCAGGATTTGTATTTGAGACAGTAATGTCAGTCATATTATAATTTGCCAACCCTGGTTTTATATAGGTCCATGATTGACCAGCATCTTTTGTAACTTTAATTTTGCTGTATGATGCTACATAGATATAGTTTTCATCTGAAGGAGCTAAAGCAATTGACCTAATAGCTTGCCCGCCACTTACATTATATGAGATAGAATCCCAAATAGCACCTCCGCTTGTGGACCTGTAAACCTCATCATAACCAATAACAAGTATATCGCTATTACTGCTATGCATTTCATATGGAGTATTCCAACCTCCCTCATAGCTTACTGGTTTTATATTATCCCAGCTATTTCCCCCGTTATATGATTTTCTTAAACCTCCATATTGGTATTCCGCATAAATAATATCATCATCATTATGATCAATTTTACATTCCATTCCATCTCCTCCCATTATTGCATCCCAAGTACTATTTGTAAGCATTTCTGTTCCATTGTCTTGTGCTCCTGCAACTAGTCTATTAGGGTTTGATTGTGATAATCCTAAGTTATAAAATTGAGAAATTTCTAGACCATCAGAAATATCTACCCATTTATTTAAGTTTTCCATGTATTTATAAAAACCACCATCATTTCCTGCATAAGCTACATGAGTATGAGGGTTAAACTCAAAAGCATGTTGATCTACGTGCATGTATGAATAATTAGATCCATTACCACTATTTGCATCTATATCCCAATTAACACCTCCATTGTCAGACCTCCAAATATTAATACCACCAACATATACTAAGTTTTCGTTATTTGTTGCAACCCCTAAGCTTAAATCATACCATGATTGTCCTCCTGAGTCAGAACCATCAGTTTCCCTTCCTAAAATATTAGGAGTACTTGATTGCGGTATCCAACTGTCTCCTGAATCAGAAGATTTATAGAGCCCATGAAAACTATAATCAGAAGCAGAAAAAAGGGCGTAAACTACTTCAGGATTGTCAGGAGTGACAGCAATTAAAGGGCGATACCTACTGCCACTTATTCCATTATCAATTATAACCCAGTTTACCCCACCATCAGTTGTTCGGTATATATTACTCCCACCGCTTGATTGTTTTGCTGCATATATTACATTAGAGTTATTTGGTTTAAATTCAATATCACGCCACCTTCCAATAGCTCCAACAGTTAGCCAATTTGCTCCAGCATCACCACTAATTAGTATATTTGAATTAGTGACAGCATAAAGGCTGTCAGTATGATTGGGGTTGATGATAACTTTATTCACTGTTTTTTCTTGATTAACAGTATAGCTTAAACCAGTAGTATTCCAAGTTATTCCGCCATCAGTTGATTTTAAAATTCCAATACTATATGTATCTGTTGCATACGCATCACCTGTAACAATATACATAATTTGATTGTTATCAGGGTCAATAGCAATGTGAGACACTCCAATAACAGGCAATCCATCAGTGTTAGTTGTCCAATTACTACCCCCGTCAACTGATTTCCATAATCCTCCAGCTGGTGATCCTATCCAAATTATATCTGGATCAACTGGATCAAAAGCAATACAATTTACTCTGCCATTACCTCTCTTTTTTCCATTAGACAGTATGATAGGTGTATTAATTGGCCCTTTTGAAATCCAATTAGATTGGGTGCTTGTTTTTGAATAAGCGTTACTCTCTTGTATTTTTTCCCATTCCTTAAACAAAGCATCTGCTTTAAACTCTCCCGATTCAGAACTTCTTTCTAAAATGAAATCCATCTCTCTAGCATAAGGTTTAAATCCGTTTCCTTTAGTATAGGGATGTGTAGCTCGATATTCTTCAAAAGCAATGCTTTTTTCTTGAATTGTTGGATTTGGATTTGTTTTTAATAATTCATCTTCCCATATTTGAGAAAAACTAATAATATTAAAAAAGCAAAAAAGAATAGTTAAGTGTAATCTGTTCATAATTAATGTTTAAAATCTGGCTTGCAAAGATAGTGAAAAATTTCTCCCACTGGCGCTAATTCCCGAGCCAAAAGTCTTATAATGGGTATCTGTAATATTATAAATACCAGTTATAAAAGTTAGGTTTTTATCAATATTTATTTTGTGTTTTAAGTTAAGGGTGTACCATGATGGATTGCCAATTTGTGTTGCTTCTTCCAGATTATCTACACCTGACAGGTCATAATCTTTAGCTTTTTTAATCCCATTATAATGTATACTAAAGCTGATAAACTGCTTTCTTATGTTATAAGTTAACTCACTAATAATATTTTTTGGTGGGATATGAGCTAAAGGTAATTTATCGCTGGTCTCTCCTTTTAAAATATTTATCGAACCATTATGACTGAATCTTTTTGTCAGATTTATGTGATAGGCAAAATTAAGCCCACTAATATTAGCCTTTCCTATATTTTGATTCATCATTACCTTCATCATCTCTCCATCATAAATGATAGAATCATTTCCATTTAATTTAGCATACCTTCTTTCAATAGCATCAATAATTTGAGTTTGAAATACTTGTAATTGAAAAGTAATCTGATTGTTAAAATTGCCAACTAATCCTGTTTCAAAGTTAAATGATTTTTCAGGTGATAATTGATTATTTGGCAATATAACTGAAATATCATTCTTTGAAAAAATCTTACCAATATCATCTGTATTTGGATTTCTAAATCCATTTGAAATTGATGCATTGAAAGTAAAACTCTTGCTTGCTTTATAATGCATTTGCACTGAATTGGATAAAGATTTATTTTCTACAAGGATTTCATCAAACGGTAATTTTATTGTTGTTGTATCACGGAATTTAGAAGATAATGAATTGACATTATATCTAGTTCCTAAAAGTAAATCTATATTTTTTAGGCCTTGATAATTTAGCTGTATATATATTGCATTGTTAAGCACATTTGTCCCTCCGTCAGGATACCTACTAGTGTTATAGTAAATATTGTTATTAGATGATAAGTTGGCTTTAGATTCTAATTGTTGAAATCTAGAGTCAAATCCATAATTTATTTTTAACTTATTGATTTGTTTTAGTACATCAGTTTTTAAATCAAAAATCTGAAGCAATTCAGTTCTATTATTTAATAAATTGGCTCCTTGTTTTTGCTTGTGTCTGGATTCTTTAACATCCTGAAAGGAAGCTGTAAATACTGCTTCATTTGAAAATACAGTTTGCTTATAGTTTTTTAGTCGTATGCTTTGAAGTATCCTTTTTTGAGGGCCATAGTACCAATAGAGATATTTATTTTCTCCATCTTTTGGGTCATTTAATTTATCAAATCGGTTAATATTTGATGATGTAGAAAACTGAGAGTTAAAAAGTAAAAAGTTATTTTTTGTTAATTGAAACAAGGTTTTGTGAAAAAAATCAGCTTGTTGATATGCAGTTTCTTTTTGTATATTATTTTCTGATATTATAGATTCATTCCCCCAATTTAAAAAGCCATGTTTTCTATTATTACCCATTCTCAAATCGCCATAAGATTTTACAGAAAAACCACTAATATTAATGCTTTTTCCTAACTTATAATTTGATGTTAAGGAAGTAAAAATAGCTTTTGAACTGCTTTCGTATTGTTGTGCGAAATGGTGACCTCCGTTATTTTTAGGGCGTTTAGTTGTGAAAATAATTGCACCCCCCATAGCTCCATTTCCAAATGCAACTCCTGATGGGCCAAACAATACTTCAGCACTATTTAAAAAAAAAGGGTTTATTGTTGCCGTATTTTGAAGGTGCCCACTTCTAAAAATAGTATTATTCAAAGCTATCCCATCAACAATTATTAATAACCTATTAGCTTCCATTCCTCTTAAGTTTGGACTTCCTCCTCCATTCTGACTTTTTTGAATGCTTAATCCCATTGTTTTCTCTAGTAAATCACTAGTCTGAGCACTTTGAACATTAGCAATTTTAATTGCATTTATTTTTGTAAAAATTGATGTTTCTTTAAAATGATTTAGCTTTGAATCGTTTATTTCTACATTGTCTAGAGTATGTGTTTTTAAAACCAAAAAGATACTATTATTTTGAATGTCTTTTTTTGTTATGCTAAGGTTTTGATATGCTAAATGTTGAATTAACAAAGTATCATTTCTTTTGAATGAGTCTAGTTTGCTAGTTCCTTTTTTATTGCTGACTACTCCTGTATTGTTGGTATTCGAACTTATACTAACTCCTTCTATTGGGCGTTGAGTAAGTATATCCTTAATGGTTATTTCTTGAGCGCTTATTTTAAAACTAATTAAAGTTAGGATTATTGCGATATACTTCATGTTCTTAATGATTCAATAATTAAGTGACTGGTCATGTTTTTAAGCTCATGATGTTGTAATTTATAGTATTGAATTAAATGTAATAAAATTTTATTTCTATTTTTATACGGAATGTTAATGTCTTTATTTTCAAGTAATTTTCTTAAATAGTATGAATTTTCCTTTTTAATAAAATGATTTAATTGTTGCTGATTATTTGTAAATTCTCCAAACTCCAAATTGAAGTAATCTCCATCTATTTGGTCTTTAGAAGGTAAAAATCCAAGTTGTTCTGAAAGTCCAATTAGAAATATTAAGGCAAAATTTGGATTAATTTTCTCAAAATTACTTAGGTTATTTTTTAGCTCCCAAATAAATTTAAAAAGGGCTTTGTCTTTTTCAGTTTCTAATAGAACTTTTGATATTACTTCAGCAACAAATATGGAAATAAAATTCTTTTTCATATCAATTCCATCAGATACTTGATTATGTGCTATAGTAATTTCGCTAATATATTGCAGGCTATTTTTAGTTATATGAGTTGCATTTATGTTAAGTAATTGTAGTGGTTGAAAAAGTCCTAGTTTTTTTTTTGCTTTTTGTGCTCTCACTCCTTTTACTATAAAACTTTGTAGTCCTTTTTCTTCAGTAAAAATTTTTGCAATAATTGAGCTTTCTCCTTGTTTTAAATAATTAAGTGCAATAGCCCTGCTTTTATATTTCATTAGTGAATAAACAAGATCTTACTTACTATTTTCTCTAGTCCATTTATATCAGTACTGAATACTAAATATACACCAGTAGATACTCTGTTTCCACTTTTATTCTTACCATTCCAACTTGCCTGCCCTCCTTTTGCAAAACCTTCAAACACTAAATTACCATCAATATCAGCAATTTTTACATTAGCATCCTTAACTAAACCGCTTACAGCAATTATACCATTATAGGTCTCTCTAACGGGGTTAGGGAAGACTTTTGTTGTTGATTGTGTTATGGCTCCATTTGTTGCGTCTGCCCGGTAAGAGATAAGTCCTTTTTCGGTGCCAATAAATACTTCACCACTTGAAGGGTTTATTGTAATATCATAAATATTATCTGAAAATAGAGGGCTATTATAGGTCGTAAAATGAAGTATTTCTTCCATTCCATCATCTGATATTAGAAAAACTCCTGATTTTTCAGTTCCAATCCATTTTCTGTTTGCTCCATCTACTGTTATACATTTTACTTTTTCTTCACTTAATAAATATTGGCCATATTCTCCTTCAGTGATTAATATCTGTTGTGCATCAAAATTATTGTCTGAAAATATAGCTGAAGGATTATAGAAAATACCAATCCCTTTATCAGTTCCTACCCATATTTCGCCATCTAAATCTTCTGCTATGGAATATACTCCCATTGAAGGAAGATTTCCTTGGCCTACTGTATTTTTAAGTGTTTTGTACTGGTCATCACTTGGGTCTGATATTGTATTATTGTCATCATATACAAAGAGCCCTCCTGACCGCCCAATTACCCCCCATTTTTGGTTAAATTGATCTATTATTAAATCATCAAAAAACAGTCCAATTTTATTTTGATTCATATTATATGAGAACCACTCATCATTTTTTGTTTTTACAAATAAAGGATGGTTAACTTCTGAACTTAATCCCCATAAATTCCCGTCATTATCAAATTTAAGATCGGAAATTCTGATTCTATTATTAGAATAATAGACTGTGTCTAATACACCAGTAGTATTATTATAGCCATACTTCTCAATAAATTCTTCATCTTTCATTTTAGATATTCCATGGTACCAGGAGGCATAAAATGTATATCCATCTTTTACTGCAACTTCTAATATATCTCTAGCTCCACCTATTTCCGATCTATTATTGTTAATCCATGTATCTGTGGTATTTTTATAAGAAACTCCATCATTTATTAATGAATTTGTACCAAAGTTGGCATGCCCACCATGGCACATATATAGAGTGTTTTCTTCATATTCTAGGCTATAAATATCATTTCTAACAGGCCCTTCTGGTATAAAACTTTCTTGGTACTGAAAATTACTAAATTTTAAAAGCCCATTTGCAGAATCTGCTACCCATAGATATCCTTCACTATCTGTAAATATAAAATTAATATTTTCTAATTTATTATTTAGTATAGTGTCTGCATTTAATAAAAGATTATTATACTTTAATATAGTATCATTAAATGATAGGAATAGAGAGTTATTATTGTAAAAAGAGTTTTCATTTCCACTCCATATTGAATCCTCTATTACGAAAATATTTTGATAATTATCAGTTCTATTTATATCCAATATCCAGCTGTTAAAGTCGAATAAACTAGTAGAGTTTTTATCTGCAGAATAAACTCCATTTTCTGAAGCTACATAAATATAAGTACTGTCAAAGGCACAACTATTTATCCCCTCAAAATTACCATTTTGACCAATTTTATATGTATCTTTTATTTCTTCATTTTCTAAATCAAGAAGTACTAATCCAAAAGTGCA
>JACNFT010000097.1 GCA_014384505.1 Cryomorphaceae bacterium
ATACTATAATTATGAAGTTCAGAGCCGAAATAGATGTAATGCCACTTAAATCATTATTAGACCCACAAGGAAAAGCAGTTAGTGCTAGTATGGGAAATGTTGGTTTAGCAGAAATCAAAAATGTAAGAATTGGCAAACACATTACATTAGAAATTGAGGCTAGTAGCAAAGAAGTTGCTTCTGAAAAAGTAGAACAAGCTTGCAAAAAAATGCTCTGCAATCAAATTATGGAATCATTTGAATTTACTTTAGAGGAAATATAACTATCTTCTAAGCTCAAAGTTTTCACCCAAATATACTTTTCTTACCTGCTCGTCAGCTGCTAATTCTTCAGCAGTACCTTGTTTTAGGATATTTCCTTCAAACAACAAGTAAGCTCTATCGGTAATTTTTAAGGTTTCATGTACATTATGATCGGTAATTAATATACCAATATTTTTATCTTTCAGTTTCGCAACAATTTGCTGAATATCCTCAACCGCAATAGGATCAACTCCTGCAAAAGGTTCATCCAACAAAATAAACTTTGGGTTAGTTGCTAAGGCTCTGGCAATTTCAGTTCTTCTTCTCTCACCTCCTGAAAGTAAATCACCCATATTCTTACGCACATGCTTTAAGCTAAACTCATCCAATAAGGATTCGCATTTTTCAAGCTGTTCCTTTTTGGACAGTTTTGTCATTTCAAGTACCGAAAGGATATTATCTTCAACTGACATTTTCCTAAATACGGATGCCTCCTGCGCTAAATACCCTATTCCCATTTGAGCTCGCTTGTACATAGGTAATTTGGTAATGTCAGTATCATCTAAATAAACAGCTCCTTCATTGGGCTTTACCAAACCAACCATCATATAAAAAGAAGTAGTTTTTCCTGCACCATTAGGCCCTAATAGCCCAACAATTTCTCCTTGCTTCACCTGAACAGAAACACCTTTAACTACTGCTCTTTTTCCATAATACTTAATGATATTATCTGCTCTTAAAATCATGCTGTTTTCTTTTCTTGATTCTTAATTACTCTAGCTGAAATTTTAATACTTAGTTCGTACAATATGATTAACGGAAAAGATACCAAAATCTGTGATGTAATATCAGGGGGCGTAATTATTGCTGATAAAATAAGGGTAACCACCATGGCATGCTTACGGTAAACACGCATGAAATCAGGAGTTAAAAAACCTATTTTGGTTAAAAAATACACCAAAATTGGCAATTCAAAAATAATACCGTTCGCTAAACTAACTGTAGTGACTGTTGATATAAATGAGGTTAAACTAATCTGATTAGCAACCGTGCTACTTACTTGGTAAGACCCTAAAAAATTAACTGAAAGTGGCGCAATTACATAATAGCCAAACAACACTCCAAAGGCAAATAATACTGAACTGAAAAACACGACTCCTCTTGCTAGTTTTGTTTCCGAATTGTAAAGTGCAGGGCTTATAAAACGCCATAATTCCCAAAAAACATAAGGGAATGCAACAATAAATCCTGCGAAAATTGAAGTAGTTATATGAGTTGAAAACTGCCCACTCATGCTTATGTTCATTAAAGTAAAGGGAGAATCCTCCATACAAAGAGCATCATTTAATCCCAAAAAATTGGAGATACTACATAAAGCTCGGTAAGTGGGAAAGTCAGGATTTTTAGGACCTAAAAGAATCAGATCAAAAACGATCTCCTTATAAATAAAAGCAATAACAGCAAAAAATAGAATTGCACAGGCAGAACGAATAAGGTGCCACCTAAAAATTTCCAGATGATCTAAGAATGACATTTCCTTTTCTTGCTCTTCCATTAAACTACTCCTTCTTTTATAATTTCATGAATATGTACGATACCAACATAATTAGCATTATCCATCACTATCATTTGACTAATATTATTTTGCTCCATTAATTGCAAAGCATCATAAGCCAGCGTGTTTATATCAATCGTTTTAGGATTAACACACATAATATCAGTTGCTGTAAGAGTGGAAAAAGAATCTCCTTTTTCTAACATTCTCCTCAAATCACCATCTGTAATAATACCTTTTAATAGGTTATTTTCAAGTACTGCAGTAGCTCCTAAGCGTTTTTTAGAAATCTCAATTATTACCTGATTGATAGTTGCATCTGCATTAACAGATGGGTTACTATTTTCATTCAGAATATCTGATAATTTCAAATATAATCTTTTCCCCAATGTTCCTCCTGGATGAAAACGAGCAAAATCTTTATCCGTAAAATTCTTACAAGCCAATAAAGTAACGGCTAAAGCATCTCCCATTACTAACTGTGCCGTAGTTGATGTAGTTGGCGCTAAATTATTAGGGCAAGCCTCTTTTTCCACACTAACATCTAAAGCAAAGTCCGACTCTTTAGCTAAGAAAGAATTCATATTACCAGTAAGTCCAATAATGGAATTACCCATATTTTTAATAAAGGGTAAAATAGCTTTTATCTCAGGTGTATTTCCACTTTTAGAGATACACAAAACAATATCTCCTTTTTGGACATTCCCTAAATCGCCATGTATAGCATCAGCAGCATGTAAAAATACAGCTGGCTGTCCAGTAGAATTAAAAGTAGCCACCATTTTATTTGCAATATTGGCACTCTTACCAATTCCTGCAACAATTAATCGGCCTTTAGCCTTCATAATCAGCTCAATAACAGCCACAAAATCATCATTGATGCTATTTTCTAAATTCTGAATTGCCTTTGCTTCTAATGCAACTGTATCTTTTGCAATTTTTTTTATTTCAGTTGAAGATTTCATAAAAATAAAGTAGTATATTCGTTGTCAAAATCAAAAACAAAAGTATTACTTTTATATTAAGAATGAGCATTTCTAAAGAAACACTAAACAAAAAGCTAAAAAGCATATTTGGCTTCAATAGCTTTAGGGCTGACCAAGAGGATATCATTCTTAACCTGCTAGAGGGAAAAGATAGTATGGTAATAATGCCAACAGGTGGAGGAAAATCCATGTGCTATCAGCTACCAGCATTAATATCAGAAGGCTGTGCAATTGTGGTATCACCACTTATTGCGCTAATGAAAAATCAAGTAGATGTGTTAAGAGGACACTATCAAAATGATAGTATTGCCCATGTACTCAACTCTTCATTAACAAAAACACAAACCAATCAAGTAAAAGAAGATATAAAGTCCGGGAAAACAAAACTATTGTATGTTGCCCCTGAATCCTTAGTTAAAACTGAGAATACTGAATTTTTCAGATCAGTGAAAATTTCATTTTATGCTATTGATGAAGCCCATTGTATTTCGGAATGGGGGCATGATTTTAGACCAGAATACCGTAAACTAAAACAGATAATTGATAATATAGGAAAGGCTCCTGTAATTGCACTTACTGCTACTGCAACCCCTAAAGTAAGGCAGGATATAATGAAGAATCTCAAAATAAATGATGGAAAACTATATCTTGATTCATTCAACAGAAGTAACCTCTTCTATGAAATACGTCCTAAAAAAGATGTTGCCAAACAAATAATACAATATATAAGTACCCGTAAAGGAGAATCGGGAATTGTATACTGCCTTAGTAGAAAAAAGGTGGAAGAAATAGCAGAAACGCTACAGATAAATGGAATAAAAGCATTGCCTTATCACGCAGGATTAGAAGCAAAAAAGAGAGTAGCACATCAAGAGGCATTTCTAATGGATGATTGTGATGTCATAGTGGCAACTATTGCTTTTGGGATGGGAATTGACAAACCAGATATCAGATATGTAGTACACCATGATATCCCTAAAAGCTTAGAAGGATATTACCAAGAAACTGGTCGTGCAGGTAGAGATGGTGGAAAAGGAGATTTAATTACTTTTTATGATTATAAAGACATTGAAAAATTAGAAAAATTTCTACAAGGAAAACCAGTTGCAGAACAGGAAGTTGGTCGATTACTCATAATGGAAACCATTGCTTTTTCTGAAACCTCCATGTGTAGAAGAAAATATTTACTCCACTATTTTGGTGAAGAATTTGATGCAGTTAAATGCGAGAATATGTGCGATAACTGCAAGGATCCTAAAGAAAAAACAGAAGGGAAAAAATATGTTAAACTCTTGCTTGAAGGAGTATTTGCCTGTCGCGAACGATTCAAGCCAAAAGAAATGGCCAGGATTATGATAGGTGATAGTAATTCGCTTATCAAACAACATATGTCACAGATTGAACATGTATTTGGTTCAGGAAAAGATAAATCGATAGGCTTTTGGCATTCTATAATAAGGCAAGTGTATGTAAAACAACTACTGACTAAAGAAATTGAAAGCTACGGAACGCTTAAAATTACTAAGGCAGGGAAAGAGTATATCAAAAACCCATATAGTTTTGAAATAACGGAAGATCATGACTATGACAATATGAATGCTTCTGACAGTAGTCAGCAAAAAGGAATAGCAATAGACCAAGTTCTTTTCAATATACTCAAAGATTTAAGAAAGAAAATAGGGAAAGAAATAGGCCTCCCTCCTGCTATCCTGTTTATGGAACCTTCTTTAATTGACATGGCTAATCAGTACCCGATAACAATTGAAGAAATGGCACAAGTCCAAGGTGTAGGGCTAGGGAAAGCTAAAAAATATGGGCAAGATTTCATTGATACAATCAAAGAATATGTAGATGAAAATGAAATTGATCGCCCACAGGATATTGTTGTCAGAACGGTAGCCAATACAAAATCAAACAAAATATACATCATACAATCGCTAGACAAAAAACTAAGCATTGATGATATTGCAAAAGGAAAAGGACTTAACCATGTTGAACTACTTACAGAAATGGAAGAGATAGTTGAAAAAGGAACTCGCCTTAACCTAGATCATATTATTCTTGATATGATGGAAGAAGATGAACGAAAAGATATTCATGATTTCTTTAAAGAGACAGACGAATTCTCGTTTGATGAAGCTAGAGTTGAATTTGATGAAGATGAATTTAATGATGACGAGATTCGCCTATTAAGGATTGACTTCATCTCAAAAATTGCAAATTAATGAATACTCTTATTTTATCCAGCTCATTATCCGAAAACTCACGTTCCTATTTGTTATGTAAAGCAGTAGAACAAGAGTTAGTTTCAAAAGGAAACAACATCACTTTTGTTGATGCAAAAGAAATTCCTATGCAACCCTTCCATAGAGAAAAAAGTGATCAGATGAAAGCACTTAGCGAGCAGATTGAAAAAGTGGATAACATTATAATTGGTATGGGCGTACATTGCTATAGCATTAATGATTCCTTAAAAGTTTTACTAGAAGGTTGTTTTGGAAAAGCAACAGGGAAATTTTTTGGCATACTTTGTGCTGCAGGAGGTGAAAGAAGCTACCTTGTAACGCAACACCTTACTCAAATATGCATGAATGAATGGCGTATGATGCAGTTGCCAAGAGTTGTTTACGCTACAGGTAAAGATTTTACAGAAGATACCATTACATCCAAAGAAGTATTGGAAAGAATAGAACTCTTTTCAGAAGAATTCCATACGATTGGAAATAAATTACTAGCCTAATTTTTAATGGCTAGATAAGCCATTAGTCCCATACCCGATTTCAAGGAAGACTCGTCAATATTGAAACGAGATGTGTGCAAACCATGGGTAATTCCCTTGCTTTTATTAGCCGTACCTAAACGGTAAAAACAAGAAGGAACCTGCTGAGAATAATATGAAAAATCCTCTGCAGTCATTCTTATAGGTAAATCAATTACATTTTCTATACCCATATATTCTTTTGCAAAAGAAATTGATTTTTGGGTTAGCGCTTCATGATTCACTAAACACGGATAACCCTTACGAATATCAAAATCAATTATCAAACTATACATTTCAGCTATAGTGTTAGCAATTGCCAGCATTTTTTCATGCGTCTTCATTCTAAAATCTTCATCCATTGCCCGCAAAGTCCCTTTGAGTTTTACCTGCTCAGGAATAACATTAGTTGAGCCTAAACCTTCAATAAATCCGATTGCCAAAACACAAGGCCGATCTTTCTCTTTCTTAGAATATTCATCTAGGGCAGTGATTAACTTGGCAGCTGCAAGTAAAGGGCTATTATATTTTTCGGGCAATGCAGCATGTCCTCCTTTTCCTTTTATTGTAATATGCAATTCATCAGTTGATGCCATATATTTTCCTGGTCGGAAACCTACCTTCCCCACTTCTAAATCAGGAAATACATGTTGCCCAAGCATTTTTTCTACCTTAGGGTTTTCAAGTACACCCTCTTTTATCATTTGTTGCGCTCCTCCAGGGAGCATCTCCTCAGCAGGCTGAAAAATAAATTTTATACTTCCCTCCCATTCTTTATTTAAAGTATTTAAAATATTGATTGCACCCAATAAGGATGCCGTATGTGCATCATGACCACAGGCGTGCATTACCCCATTATTTACCGAACAATAGTCAACTTCATTATCCTCAATAATAGGTAAAGCATCAAAATCGGCACGCAAAGCAATTGTTTTCGAATTCGGATTATTTCCTTTAAGCAATACTACAATTCCAGTATCGGCTATATCCTCAGTAAAAGGGATATTCCAAGAACTAAGAACAGATTTAATATAAGCTGAGGTTTTATGTTCCTTAAAAGATAGTTCAGGGTATTTATGAAGGTGTCTTCTAATAGTTACCACTTCATCAAAAATACTTTCAGCTAGTTGTTTAATTTTAGTTATCATTTTGAAGAAATAAGTTTAATAGCCCCAAGTAACATGATAACACCAAAAATACGCCTTACCATTTGAGGAGGTAAACTAAGGGAAAGCTTAGAGCCTAAATATCCGCCAATAACAAAAGTAAAAGCAATGACAATAGCATATTCCCACTTTACAAATCCTTCCTTATAATAATTGATAGCCGCCAAAATACCAATAGGAGGCAACATAGCAAAAAGAGCTGTCCCCTGAGCCTGATGCTGTGTTAAACCCAAAAAGATAATCAATAAAGGTATCATTAAAATACCGCCACCAACACCTACTAAACCGCTAAGAATACCAGCTAGCAAACCAATAATAATCAGGATAATAAAAGTTGAAACACTCATACCACAAATGTAAAAAGGAAAAACAGGTACAGGCAAGCGAAAACGGATAGTTTTAACACACTAATTAACATATCTTTGCCAGAAGAAAGACATTTAAAAAACTAAAAACAATAGAAATGAAAGTTAAATCCTTTACCTTCAATCCTTTTCAAGAAAATACCTATGTGGTATATGACAATACTAAGGAGTGTATTATTATTGACCCAGGCTGTTATAGTGAAAAAGAGAGAACAGAATTAAGAAGATTCATAACGAGTGAAGGACTAAAACCCGTAAAGCTGATTAACACCCATTGTCATATTGACCATGTGCTTGGAAACAAGTTCGCAAGTGAAC
>JACNFT010000069.1 GCA_014384505.1 Cryomorphaceae bacterium
AAACTTTTACTTGGGAAAAATTAGATTGCCAAGAACAAGTGAAATCTGCTTTTGGATTATAATAAAAAAATATCATTATCGTTGACTTACAGAAAGTTGATCGGAAATGAGAAAATTGATTGTTCAGTAAAAAAAAGCCAAGCAAATGCTTGGCTTTTTTATTATTACTTTTTTTAATAAATCTATATATGTATCACCTCATCATAAGCATCAGCAACTGCTTCCATTACTGCTTCACTCATTGTTGGGTGAGGATGAATTGCTTTCAATACTTCATGCCCTGTAGTTTCTAATTTACGAGCAACTACTGCTTCAGCAATCAATTCCGTAACATTGTATCCTATCATATGGCAACCTAACCATTCTCCATATTTAGCGTCAAAAATAACTTTTACAAAACCATCTTTATGTCCTGCTGCAGATGCTTTACCGGATGCTGTAAAAGGAAATTTCCCTACTTTAATTTCATATCCTGCTTCTTTAGCAGCTGCTTCTGTCATTCCTACTGATGCAATTTCTGGACTAGCATAAGTACATCCAGGAATATTACCATAATCAATTGGTTCAGGATTCTGACCAGCAATTTTCTCTACACAAGTAATTCCTTCAGCAGAGGCAACATGAGCAAGAGAATGATTTGGCAATACATCACCAATAGCATGATAACCGTTTACATTAGTCTTGTAGTAATCGTCTACTAAAATTTTTCCTTTTTCTGTTTTAATTCCTACTTCTTCCAAACCAATATTCTCAATATTAGCAACAATTCCAACAGCTGAAAGAACTACATCACATTCTATAGTTTCTTCTCCTTTTTTAGTTTTTATAAGTACTTTACAACCAGAGCCAGTAGTATCAACTTTCTCAACTGAAGAGTTAGTCATTACTTTAATTCCTGACTTTTTGAATGATCTTTGCAATTGCTTAGAAATATCAATATCCTCAACAGGCACAATATTTGGCATAAACTCAACAACAGTAACATCAGTTCCCATTGCATTATAGAAATAAGCAAACTCCACACCAATTGCTCCTGAACCAACAATCACCATTTTTTTAGGTGCCTTTGCTAAAGCAAGGGCATCTCTATATCCAATAATTTTTTTACCATCCTGTGGTAAATTAGGTAGCTGTCTGCTTCTAGCTCCTGTAGCTATAATAATATTTTTTGCTGAATAATCAGTTGATTTACCATCAACAGTAACAGCTACTTTATTTCCTGGTTTTACTTTTCCAAAACCATAAATTACTTCAACTTTATTCTTTTTAAGTAAGTATGCAATTCCATTACTCATTCCATCAGCAACATCTCTACTTCTTTTAATAATCGCAGGGAAATCAGCATTTGCCTCTTTTACAGTAATTCCATAATCCTCAGCATGGTTAATGTATTCAAAAACTTGAGCTGACTTTAATAATGCTTTAGTTGGAATACATCCCCAGTTTAAGCAAATTCCACCTAAACTTTCTTTTTCAATAACTGCTACTTTCAACCCTAATTGTGAGGCACGGATAGCCGACACATAACCTCCAGGACCACTTCCTAATACAATAACATCATAGTTCATTTTACTATTTTTTTAAGTTCTTATTTAAGCCTACAATATTAGATAAAACATCTTGAACTGAGATATCGTTCATACATCTTTTTTCACGGCTACAGGAGTTTCCAAAATAACAGTCGCAACCACTAGTAGGCTCAATAATCACTCCTCTTCCATATAGCTCACATTTATTAATTAGAATCTAGATCAATTGTAAGAGGTAAAAAAAACTTAAATTTTGTAAGTTTGTAGCTTAATTTTTTAAGATGATTAACTATACTATTTCTTATTCAAATCCGCACAGACACTTTGTTGATTTTGAATTTACTGCTAAAACAAATGGTACAGATAAGATGCAGTTTCAACTTTCTGCATGGCGTCCTGGCAGATATGAACTTGCTAATTTTTCGCAAAATATTCAAAAATGGGCTGCCTTTGACGAAAACAATAACCCCCTTGCATTTCAAAAAATCACAAAAGATTTATGGGAAGTTGTTTCTGAAGATGCTATGGAAGTTACGATTACCTATAATTTTTACTCTAATCAATTAGATGCTGGATCCTGTTATTTAGATGAACATCAATTGTACATCAACCCTGTGCATTGTATGTTTTATATTATTGGCAGGAAAGAAGAAAGCTATACTTTAAATCTAGAAATTCCTAGCAATTATAAAATTGCTTCCTCAATGCAGCAAGAAGGAAATACCTTAACAGTGAAAGGTTATGATTTATTAGCAGAATCGCCAATTATCTGTTCGGACAGTTTACAACACGGAACTTATGAAGTGGATGGAGTTATATTTCATATCTGGTTTCAAGGGGAATGTAAACCTGATTGGAAAAAACTTAATAAAGATTTTACAGCTTTTACTAAAAGTCAGATAAAACACTTTGGCGGATTTCCTGTTGATGAATATCATTACTTTTTTCAAATCACTCCTTACAGAAGTTATCATGGAGTAGAGCATACCAAAAATACCGTTTTACTCTTAGGTCCTGGAAATGAAATAATGGACAAAAGATATGAAGATTTATTAGGTGTTTGTTCGCATGAGTTATATCATACTTGGAACATAAAATCTATTAGGCCAGTAGAAATGTATCCTTACGATTATACTAAGGAAAATTACTTTAGAACCGGTTTTGTTGCTGAAGGAGTAACTACTTATATGGGAGATATGATGCTGTATAATTCTGGAGTATTTAGTTGGGAAGAGTTTATTAAAACTCAGAATCAGAATTTAGAAAGACACTTAACTAACTACGGAAGATATAATTTATCTGTTGCTGATAGTGGTTTTGATAATTGGTTAGATGGTTACAAATTAGGCTCTCCTAACAGGAAAACTTCTATTTACCCTGATGCTGCACTGTGTATGCTAATGGTTGATCTGGAGATTATCAGAAATACAGATGGAGGAAATAGCTTACATTCTGTTATGAAAGAGTTGTATGAAGAGTTTGCTCAAAAATACAAAGGTTACTCTGAAGATGATTTCAGAAATATCTGCGTAGAATTTGGAGGACTAAAAGTTGCTGAGATTTTTGAAAATCATATTTATGGGACAGAGGATTATATTCCTACTTTAAAAACTGCCTTGGATGTCGTTGGTTTGGAATTAAAAGAAAAGAAAAACCCTAACCTTTCTGCTCAATACTTTGGATTTGTAGCTGTAAAAGAAAATGAAAAAGTAATTATAAAGAAAGTAGAGCCAAACTCTGTAACAGATAAAAATAAAATAGCTCCTGAAGATGAAATAACAAAAGTAAATGGAAAGAAAATAGAAGGAAAGCTTTCAGATATTTTAAAAGAATGTAAAGATGAAGTTACATTTACAATAAAAAAGAAGTTCTCAGAAAAAGCAATACCATTAGCTATTGGGAATAATTATCAATTATTAGAATTTGTAATATCAGAAAAGGTAACTGAAGAACAAACTATTCTAAGAAAGGTTTGGAGTAATTAAAATGAAAACAGTAAAATTACATAATAAAACATTTGAAGTATTTATTGCTGAAACTGAAATCTCAACAATAGTTCATTCAATGGCTAATCAGATTAACATTAGTGGAATTAAAAACCCTTTATTTATTGCTGTTTTAAATGGATCTTTCCTTTTTGCAGCAGATATTATGAGAAAAATTAATATCCCAAACTGCGAAATATCTTTTATCAAGCTTTCCTCCTACTTAGGGACTGAAAGTACTGGTGAGGTAAATGAATTAATTGGATTAGGACAAGATATTAAAAACAGAAATATTGTAATTTTAGAAGACATCATTGATACCGGAATTACATTAGAAAAAATAATATTATTACTTGAAAAAGAAGAAGTTAACGATATAAAAGTAGCCACATTATTATTTAAGCCAGAGGCTTATAAAAAAGATATTGAGATTGACTTTATAGGAAAATCAATCCCAAATGATTTTGTTGTGGGATATGGATTAGATTATGACGAAATAGGACGTAATTTGCCACATATTTATAAACTAAAAGAATAGAACATGTTAAACCTAGTATTATTTGGTCCTCCAGGGGCTGGAAAAGGAACACAATCAAACCTGTTAATTGATAAATATAATTTAGTACACCTATCGACAGGGGATATTTTAAGAGGAGAGATTGCGGCAGGAACATCCTTAGGCTTAAAAGCAAAATTGATTATGGAGAGAGGTGATTTAGTTTCAGATGAAATAGTTATCGGAATGATATCTTCTAAATTAGATAACAACCCAAATGCAAAAGGATTTATTTTTGATGGTTTCCCTAGAACAACAGCACAAGCTGAAGCTTTAGATGCGTTATTAGAAGGGAAAGAAACTTATATCTCTGCTATGCTTTCTTTAAAAGTAGAAGATGCTGAACTCATAAAAAGATTACTCGCAAGAGGACAAGATTCAGGAAGAGCAGATGACAAAAACGAAAGCATAATTGCCAATAGAATAAATGAATACAATAACAAAACAGCTCCATTAAAAGATTTTTATGCTGCCCAGAAAAAACTTTCAGAAATTGAAGGCACTGGAACAGTAGAAAATATTGCTCAAAAATTAATCACTGTTATCGATAACTTATAATGAGAGTTAAAAATTCAAACTTTGTTGATTATGTAAAAATCTTCTGCCGGTCAGGTAGAGGCGGTGCCGGTTCATCTCATTTTTTAAGAGACAAGACTACCGCTAAAGGTGGTCCTGACGGAGGGGATGGAGGGCATGGTGGAAGCATAATCATTAGAGGAAATAAACAAATGTGGACCCTACTCCACTTACGCTACAAAAAACATATTTTTGGCGAACATGGTGGAATAGGAACTGGAAATCATAGTTTCGGGAAAGATGGGAAAAGTAGCTATATTGATGTTCCACTAGGTACAATAGGAAAAGATGCTGAAACAGGAGAAGTCCTTTTTGAAATCACTGAAGAAGCAGAGGAACATGTTATAGTTAAAGGAGGTATGGGAGGTAGAGGAAACTCTCACTTCAAATCCCCTACTAACCAATCACCAAGATATGCGCAACCAGGAGGAGATGTAGTTGAAGGATGGTTTGTTTTAGAACTAAAAGTATTAGCTGACATTGGTTTGGTAGGCTTTCCAAATGCGGGAAAATCAACTTTACTTTCGGTAGTTTCAGCTGCAAAGCCTAAAATAGCTAATTATCCGTTTACTACACTAGTACCAAATTTAGGAATTGTTTCCTACAGAGGGGATAAGTCATTTATTATGGCAGATATTCCAGGAATAATTGAAGGAGCTTCTGAAGGAAAAGGATTGGGATTACGATTTTTGCGTCATATTGAAAGAAACTCCGCATTGCTATTTATGGTTCCTGCGGATTCGGATAATATTTCAAAGGAATACGAAATCCTTTTAGGAGAGTTGCAGAAATATAATCCTGAATTATTGGATAAAGATAGGATACTTGCTATTAGTAAATCAGACATGTTGGATGAAGAATTGATAGCTGAAATAAAAGAAGAATTACCAACTGACCTTCCTTCTTTATTTATCTCATCAGTTGCACAACAAGGAATAACTGAACTGAAAGATTTAATCTGGAAAAAACTAAATGAATAATGGAAAATCTGCAGAAAATAGATGAATATTTTTTCAGATTAATTAATTCTTCAGGATGGGAACAAATGGATGAATTAATGATTCTCATTTCTTCAAAATGGTTCTGGATTCCGCTTTATCTTTTTATACTATACAAACTCTACAGCAAATTTTCTGGTAGCTTTATTAAAATATTACTTTCCTTTGGTTTGTTAATTTTTCTAGCAGATTTTGGCTCAGTAAATTTGTTTAAAGAAATTTTTGAGAGAGCAAGACCCTGTTATGCCTTAGAAGGAATAAGGATAGTTGATGGTTGCGGAGGTCCTTTTGGATTCATTAGTTCACATGCGGCAAACTCTTTTTCGCTTGTATTTTTCATTGCTTTACTTTTTAGAAATTATTGGGGGTTTGTACATTTATTCTCTTGGGCAGTACTAGTTGGCTTTAGCAGAGTTTATTTAGGTGTTCATTATCCTTTTGATATTTTGGGTGGTATGTTTTGGGGACTATTTGTAAGTTTGCTAGTATATTATATTTATAAAATGAAAATAAAAGATTTTGATTGGCTCTGGTTTGGTTGGCTTGCATTAGTTGTAATATGGAATTTTGTTTGGCCTGATGTACCTCCTATTGCAGATGTACTTGTAGCTATAATTTTATCGCTTGTTGTAATCACAATTAAAAATAGAAAAAAATGAAAAAACTACTACTTATATTACTTTGTTTGCCTATGATTGGGTTTGGGCAGGAACAAGATGGGGGCTTTTATGGGCCATCTCAACTTCCAGTTGACGGAGGCATGCATCTAATATCAACTGACATGGCATTTCTTTACTATGATGGGTTTTTTACTGCTTTAACGGGGGCGTCAGCATATGACTCACTTTATGGAGAAACCGAATTTTTAGGTAACCTAGAAAGTGTTATTGGTCATAATTACCATAATAATCTTTTCCCATACCAAACCACTGTAGAGAGTGGTCTGTTTTTTGATCTTACTGTAGACTTAACATATATGCCTTTAAACACTGATTTAGTACAAACAGTTACATCATCTGGAAACACTATTTTTGGATCAGTTTATAAAAAAGACTCATTAGTTTATGATGGGTCTAATAATTTAATTAAATGGCATAATGAAGAGATGGATATTATGTCATCAACAGTAGTTTCTAAGATAACGGAATATTTATATAATAGTAGTAATCAATATTCTGAAATACGTCATTTTAATTCTCAGAATATTTTACTGCAAACAGATTATGTGAACTATGGACTTAATGGTAAGATTAGTAATGTTGTAATTGATACTGATTTTCAACTTAATTATTTATACAATTCAAATGGGGTGTATGCAATGACTTATTTTATTAACAATGTATTCGTTGATACGGTTTGTTCGCATACTTTTAACAGTAGTGGATTAATTATAGAATCTATTACAAAAGATTATCATTTTGATGATCATGACCCAGATATTAAGAAAACAATTTTTGATTACAATTCAAATAATAACATAACACGACAGCAAAGATTTGTTTTGGATGGGGGTAACTGGATCTTGGTAGAAGATTTTTATTATGTTTATAATAGCACTACGCAAATATTAGATGAAGCTGCTAGTGACAAACAACTTGTTAGGATTTCTGATATGTTAGGCCAAGAAACACCTTACAAAAGAAATACTCCCCTCTTTTACATCTATAATGATGGAACAGTAGAGAAAAGAATAATTATTGAATAAAAAAAATAATGAAAAAA
>JACNFT010000095.1 GCA_014384505.1 Cryomorphaceae bacterium
TTCAGAAATTATCAGAAGATATACTGAAAACAGATTCAACTTTATTGCCCTTGAATTGGCTACTGATGAGATAATAAGCGAACTAAAAAGCAAAGTGAATAACGAGCAGTTAGCGAGTATAACCATCCTATTACAAAGAGCTGATTTAGCAAAATTTGCCAAAAGCAAACCTGATGAGGATGAGAATAAAGAAAGTATGCAATTGGCAAAACATTTTGTTGGACAAACAAAAGAAAAGAAAGTAACCAATGGCTAATTATACTTTTGAAAATAGCGAGTTTTTCTACCTTTTGGTACTGCCTTTAGCATTACTAATATGGTATGTATTAAAACATAATAGCAGTAGCAGCACTATTTTATTTTCAGGAACTAAGGCAATAAACACTAAGCCTACAATAAAACAACAATTACGCCACATTCCTACTCTTTTGAAAATTGGAGCAGCTGCACTAATGATTATTGCTTTGGCTCGCCCACAATCGTCCACCAACTGGGAAGAAAGCACCACTGAAGGAATTGATATTGTTTTGGCTATGGATATTTCAGGAAGTATGTTAGCTCAGGATTTAAAACCTGATAGATTAGAAGCTTCCAAAAATGTAGCCATGGACTTTATTAGCAAAAGAAAAAACGATAGAGTTGGCTTGGTTATTTTTGCAGGAGAAAGCTTTACTCAATGTCCGCTAACAACCGACCACAATGTACTTATTAATTTATTTAAGGATGTAAAGAGTGGTATGGTGGATGACGGAACAGCAATTGGAATGGGATTAGCTACTGCAGTTAATCGACTTAAGGATTCTGAATCAATTTCGAAAATAATTATTTTACTTACTGATGGAGTAAACAATAGTGGGACAATAGCGCCACTTACTGCAGCAGAAATTGCCCAAAAATTTGGTATTCGAGTTTATACCATTGGTGTGGGTACTGAGGGTTTTGCTCCCTACCCTTTTCAAACACCATTCGGAATACAATATCAAGAAGTTGAAGTGAAAATTGATGAAAAAACTTTGCAAGATATTGCAACACTAACAGATGGAAAATACTTTAGAGCTACCAATAATAATTCTTTAAAAGAGATATACAAAGACATTGACGCTTTAGAAAAATCAAAGATTGAAGTTACTGAATTTCACAAGCGCTCAGAGGAATTTTTACCTTTTGCATTATGGGCTTTAGGTTTATTGTTTTTAGGATTTATTTTACAAATCACTTATTTAAAACAGATTCCATAAATGTTAAGATACGAACATATCGAATATTTGAATTTCCTATTTGGAATTCCTGTTTTAATTCTTGCCATGCTACTTTATAGTAGATGGAAGGCAAATGCCTTAACCCTTTTTGGAGAAAGCAAATTAGTAAACGAACTCATGCATTCGTTTTCCAAAAGGAGAACACAAATAAAGAACATGCTTACAATTCTTATTTTTATAGCACTAATTATTGGAATTGCCAACCCGCAAGTAGGTACAAAAATGGAAGAAGTAAAAAGAGAAGGAGTGGATTTAATGATAGCCATTGACCTTTCCAACTCCATGATGGCAGAGGACATAAAACCTAACAGGCTGGAAAGAGCTAAGCTTGCCATCTCCCAATTAATTAATAAACTCCAAGGCGATAGAATTGGATTGATTGTTTTTGCAGGAGAGGCTTATGTACAATTGCCTATTACAACTGACTATTCAGCCGCCAAATTATTTTTATCCACAGTAAACACAAATATAGTACCAACCCAAGGTACTGAAATTGCAAAGGCTATTGATTTGAGTATGCAATCCTTTGACATGGAAAATGCACAAAATAAAGCCATTATTATTATTACTGATGGTGAAAGCCATGATGAAAAAGCGATTGAAAGTGCTGAACAGGCCAATGAGCTAGGGATTTTTGTACATACCTTAGGAATGGGACTCAGTAAAGGAGGCCCAATCCCTATTTATAACAAATACGGAAACCGAACGGGATACAGAAAAGATAGAGATGGGAATACGATTGTCAGTAAGCTAAACGAAAATTTGTTACAGCAAATTGCCAATGCTGGAAAAGGAACTTATGTACGTGCCAACAACTCCAAAGCTGGACTATCCACTCTATTTGCTGAAATCAATAAAATGGAGAAAAAAGAAATTGGTACTATGGTATTTACTGAGTACAAAGACAGATTTCAATTGTTTATTGGCCTAGCATTACTGCTATTAATAATTGACTTAATGCTTTTAGGAAGAAAAAATAAATGGAGTAACCGTATAAATTTTTATAAAGACTAATGAAAAACACACTCTTCATATTATCTTTTTTATTGAGTTTTAACGCCTTTGCTCAAAATAAGAAATCATTCCTAAGAGATGGTAATGAACTGTATGCTGACAGCAGTTATAATGAGGCAGAAATGCAATACCGAAAATCATTAGAAAAAGACCAAGATTATTTTAATGCTTCTTTTAATTTAGCGGATGCTGTTTACAAACAAGAACGCTATGAAGAATCTTCTGCACTTTTTGATGCTCTAAAAGATAATGCTCCTACTGAAACTGATTTAGCAAAAGTGTATCATAACTTAGGAAATTCATTAGTCAAAGAACAAAAACTAGAAGAGGCAATTGAAGCTTACAAAAGCTCATTACGGATTAATCCTAAGGATAAAGACACAAGACATAACTTAGCAATTACTCATAAGCAAAAACAACAGCAGGAAAAAGAACAAGAAAATAAAGACGAAAATAAAGACGAAAAGGACGAGCAAGAAAAAGATAAAGAAGCAGAAAATAAAGAGGAAGAAAAAGAAAATAAGGAGCAAGAACAGAGCCAAGAAAACAAAGAACAACAAGAAGAAAAAAAGGAGAGTAAGCCCCAGGAAAAGAAAGAAGAAATGAGCAAGGAAACGGCTGAAAAAATGCTAGAAGCAATACAACAAAAGGAAAAAGAGCTGCAAGAAGAATTACAGAAGAAAAAAGTAAAAGGAAAACGAGTTAAAGTATTAAAGGATTGGTAAATTGAAAAAATTAAGCATCATATTATTTTTATTTTGCAGTGCATTATTACAAGCACAGCAACTAAATGTGTCAGCTGACAAAAACCCAGCAATTGTTGGGGAGCAAATTGTTATTCAATATAAAATTGATACAAAAGGACAGAATTTTAAATCCCCAAATTTTAAAGGATTAAAAGTATTGAGCGGCCCTAACCCTTCAACACAAAGTAGTTATAGTTTTGTTAACGGGAAAAGTCAAAACAGTAGCTCTACTACTTATTCCTTCTATGTAAAAGCAGTAAAAGAAGGTACTTATACTATAAGCCCTGCTAGTATTACCGTTAAAGGAAAAAAGATAGAAAGTAAGGCATACGCACTAAAAGTGGTAAATGGAAGTGAAATAAATAAATCTCAACAACAAGCGCTAGCCGACAACTTGTTTGTTAAAGTTGAGGTAAGTAAAAGAAACATTGTAGTTGGAGAGCAAATTTTAGTCAGCTATAAATTATTTACTAGAGTTGATTTGCACAACACTGAACTATCTTCACTGCCAGCTTTAAACGGATTTTGGGCAAAGGATTTGGAAGCGTCAAGTCGTTTTCAACGAGATGTAATTGATGGTATTGCTTATAATGTTGCAACCATAAAAAAATCAGTACTTACAGCTCAAAAATCAGGTGAACTAGTTATTGACCCTATGGAACTCAAGTGCAGTATACGTATTCAAAAGAAACAAAATAATCTCGATCCTTTTGCTAACTTTTTTGGTGGTAGCCATAACCTTCAAGAAGAATTTATCCGTTCAAAACCAATTACCATTAAAGTAGCTGAATTATCCAATCCACCTGCTAATTTTAAAGGTGCAGTTGGAGACATGAAAATAAAATCATCAGTTGACAATACTAGTATAAATGCTAATGATGCTATTACCTACAAATTAACGATTACAGGTACAGGAAACATAGAATTAATAGAACCTTTAGCTATTCAATTTCCTGAAGATTTTGAAGTGTATGAACCGAAAATTACCGACAAAATATTTGAGGGAGGAAGAAAAAGAAGCGTTAAAACTTTTGAATACTTATTAATCCCCAGATATAAAGGAAGTTACAACATTCCTTCGGCAAGCCTTATAGTTTACAATACGGAAAATAAGCAATACGAAACTAAAAAATCGAGTAAGCACGATTTAACAATATTAGAAAGTAAAAACAATGAGCAAGAATCAGGAATAGTAAACAAGCAAAATGTTAAAACAGAGCAGAAAGACATTCACTATATTTTTACAGAAAGTAACTTGCAGATAATAAAAGAACGAATAATACAACAAAACCTTTTTTACACCCTTTTATTATTGCCAATACTTTTACTTATCTTTTTATGGATTTACAATAAAATAGTTGGCAAAACTGACACATCAGGCATTGAATGGAAAAACAAAAAAGCAAACAAAATAGCATTAAAAAGACTAAAAACTGCACAAATATGCATAAATTCTAATGATTTTGATTCATTTTTTGAAGAAATAGAAAAATCACTTTGGGGTTATTTTGCTGATAAATTCAAAGTTGAAAGTGCTGACTTATCCAAAGAAACAGTAAGTACTTTTTTCAAATCTTCCGATATTGAGAATATTATTGAAAGTAAGTTTATTGCCCTTTTAGATGAATGTGAATTTGCACGCTATGCACCTGAGAGTAATAAAAATGCACAAATGGATACTGTACTTACTAAAGCAAAAAATATAATTATTGAAGTTGAAACTGCCTTAAAATGAAAAGATTAATTTTTATCCTAAGTTTATTCATTTGCTCACAAAATTTTGCGAGTGAGCAGGTGTTTGAGCTAGGAAATAAGCAATATGTAAATGAAAATTATTCAGAAGCCATTTCACTTTACGATAGCATACTAACATCAGGACTGGAAAGCAGTGAACTATACTACAACTTAGGCAATTGTCATTACAAAACAAATGATTGGGCTAATGCAATTTGGCATTATGAAAAAAGCTTACAACTTAACAATAATGAAAAAACAAAACATAATTTGGAATTAGTAAAGCTTAAGATTATTGATCGCATTGAACCTCTACCTCAACTTTTTTACAAAAAATGGTGGATTAATTTAACACAGTCTTTAAGCACTCAAGTTTGGCAAATTATAACACTGTTTGGTATGGGGTTTATTTTTATATTGCAGTTAATTAGTCAGTTCACAACACTAAAAAGCAAACAAATTACAAAAATATTTTCTGCGATAACAGTAATTATTTTGCTTATAACACAAACTTCTTACCATAATAATTTCACTAAAAAAGAAGCTATTATTTTTTCTGAAACAATAACAGTAAATAGCGCTCCAACTAGTAGCAGTACTAATTTATTCACCCTACATGCAGGAAGTAAAGTTGAAATAATAGATGCTATTGGCGATTGGATTAATATTAAAATTGCTAATGGAAATAGTGGTTGGATTGCACAAAATTCTATCAAAGAATTATAACTAGTTAGCCTTACATTTCTGAATTCATAAGTTCATAGTTTAGATAAAAACAATTTGAGTGTTTTTTTCGTATATTTGTAGCATATCTAAATACCTTTATTGAATGAAAAGAATTCTACTATTATTTTTAATAATTTTCTCATATACTTTTTCCTATGCTCAATCTATTAATTGCACTTCATCTATTCCAGAGATATGCCCACAAAGCTCTTATCCTGCAAGTACAACAGGAATAGCAAGCGCGCCTGGAGCTAGTTTTTCCTGTAATATTGGTGGGACAAATACTATAGATGAACAACCTGCTTTTTTTTATTTTGAATCTGGAGCGACAGGCCCTCTAACAATGCAAATTGATCCAATTGATCCCTTCACAGGCGCTGTGTTACCTAACCCTCAAGATTTAGATTTTATGTGTTGGGGGCCTTTTAGTAGCACCGCTATAATGTGTAATGGATTAACTTCTACTAATCTTATTTCTTGCAGTTTTTCTCCTGGAGCAACAGAATACTGCATTCTTCCAAATGTAATTGCAGGACAATTTTATGTAATACTTGTTACAAATTGGCAAACCGGAGGATCACCAACGCCTTGTAATATTAAGTTTACTCCAGATGCAAATCTTGCAGCAGGAGGATTTGCTGGATCAGATGCGACAATTAATACTTGTAATACAGACCCTTCTTTTAATCTATTAAATCAATTAAATGGGATTCCTGATGACTGGGGGGTATGGATAGATGCTTCTAATAATATTGTTGATAGTATTTTTGATCCTGCAAATGATCAGGGTGGAGTGTATAGATATGTTATTGCGGGAACTATCAATTGTCCTGGAGATACCTCTTTGCTGACAATAAACGTTATTTCCACATCAACTGTATCTATAACATCTAACACTTCTGTATGCTCTGAAGATAGCGAATTTGCTTTAACAGCATCTCCTATTGGAGGCACATTTAGCGGAAACGGAGTAAATGGAATTACCGGGACTTTTACTCCATCTGCAAGTAATATTGGGGTTAATATTATTTCATATCAATATACGGCTAATGGCTGTGCACCAATTATTGTAACACAAGATTTGACAGTAAATGAATCACCTATAGTTCTAGCTAGTAATGCAGTAACAACTAACCCTTCTTGTTTCGGTGATTGTGATGGGACAGCTATAATTACAGCAACTTTAGGAGATCCAACATCATATGTTTGGGATTGGTTTGGACAAAATCCTTTAGCGCTTTGCTCAGGTGTTTTTAATTATACTGTTACTGACGGAAATAATTGTAGCTTTTCAGACAATATTACTATCTCTGACCCTGCAAATAATTTAGGAGTGTTAACTGCTTATAATAGCAGTTGTTATGGAGAAAATGATGGTTCAATTTCAATAACAATGAGTGGCGGATTTACTCCTCCAGGAACTGTTTCATTATTATCATATTGCCTCTCATCAACTGCAATTGATTTTACTGGACCAGGAGGAGGTCCAAATCAAGATGCTATTATTGAAGAAGTAATTTTAAATGGAGATGCAAATAATATTAATAATAATACTGCAGGAGCAGTCGATTATTATGAAGATTATACAGCTACTATGTATGCAGATATTACCGAAGGGCA
>JACNFT010000101.1 GCA_014384505.1 Cryomorphaceae bacterium
GCTAATAAAAGCGGGAATTTAACAGGTAAGGTCTGCGGTTCTTTTCCTCTACCATCATAAGATGACGACCATTTTGTTATTTTTTTATTGTAAACAACATCCAGTGCAAAGGGCGTTAAACGAACCTCAATATATCTAGGTGCTGCTGCCCTATCTCCTGTAGCTGTATTCCCCCAGTTTCCTTGCATGTCTAGTAGCAATTCCTTTTGACCAACTTGTACCATAGCATCACCAATTGAGGCGTCACCATGAGGATGATATTTCATAGTATGACCAATTACATTGGCTACCTTATGATACCTTCCATCATCTAACTCCTTTAAAGAATGGAGTATTCGCCTTTGTACAGGTTTTAATCCATCATAAACATGAGGTACAGCACGCTCAAGTATTACATAGGATGCATAGTCCAAAAACCAGTTTTGGTACATTCCTGATAGATGAATCACTTCCTGTTCACCTTCCATATTATTTGCAATTCCATCTTCTTCCATTAGCTATTTTTTGCAATTATTTGTTCTAAAACTTTACTTATTCTAAGTTCCTCACTTTTTGATAAAAACGAGATATTAAAACGCTTTATTATTATTTTTCCGGAAGCATCCTGTACCTTTAACATTAAAGTTTTATTTAATGTAAAGGAGCGATTAAAAAAAGAATACTGCCTTAACGTATCATGAGGAACCTCTATGTAATTTTTAGACATGAACAAACCAGAAATAGTACGATAAGAGGTAACATAAATAATATAAGTATCAATTTTTATGGAGTAATAATAAAAACCTGTTATTATAATATATAATATAATTGGTAAGATTGAATAAACATAATAGATCTGATTAATAAAATAATTTCCTATTGCTGATTGAGGAATAATATTAATTAATAATGATGGAATAACAAATATTATTACTCCAAATAGTATTGTCAGAAAAGTGGCTAACATTGACACTTTTCTATTGGTTGATTTTAAATTTATTCTAGGCATCAATTATATCTTCTTCAACTCTTAAATTCTCAATTATAAAATCTTGTCTTTCTTTAGTATTTTTCCCCATATAGTATTTTAATAAATCCTGAATAGTCACCTCCTTACCAAGTATTACTGGGTCCAAACGCATTTTTTCACCAATAAAATGTTTAAACTCATTTGGTGATATTTCTCCTAAACCTTTAAATCGAGTAATTTCAGCATTAACACCAATATCAGCAATTGCATCTTTTCGCTCTTGCTCGTTATAACAGTAATAGGTTTTGTTTTTATTTCGAACCCTAAATAGTGGTGTTTCTAGTATATAGACATGTCCTTCTTTTATTAATTCAGGGAAAAACTGCAAAAAGAAGGTAATTAGTAAAAGGCGAATATGCATTCCATCTACATCAGCATCGGTAGCAATTACTATTTTATTATATCGTAAATCATCTATTCCTGTTTCAATATTTAGGGCCGCTTGCAGTAGATTAAACTCCTCATTTTCGTACACCACCTTTTTACTTAGCCCAAAAGAATTTAAGGGTTTCCCTCTTAAACTAAATACTGCTTGAGTTTTTATATCACGCGTTTTAGTAATGGATCCTGAAGCCGAATCTCCTTCAGTAATAAAAAGAGTTGAATCAGCTCTATTTTCTTTCTTTTGATCATTGTAATGTACCCTACAATCCCTAAGTTTTTTATTATGTAAACTGGATTTTTTTGCTCTTTCTCTAGCTAATTTCTTAATACCCGCCATGGCCTTACGCTCATGTTCGGCAAGTTGTATTTTTTGTTGTATTGCGTCAGCAACATCAGAATTTTTATGCAAATAATTATCCAATTCCTTTTTTAGGAAATCCTGAATAAAAGTAAGTACCGTTACCCCACCAGGCTCCATTTCAGTTGACCCTAATTTAGTTTTGGTTTGGGACTCGAATATTGGTTCGATTACTTTTATACTTACTGCTGCATTTACCGCTTGCCTTATATCTGCAGCATCATAATTTTTACCATAAAAATCTCTTATAGTTTTAGCCAATGCTTGCCTAAAAGCAACTTGATGCGTACCTCCTTGCACAGTATGTTGCCCATTAACAAAAGAGTAATACTGCTCAGAATATTGATTTTTACAATGCGTTATTGCCACCTCAATATCATCACCTCTTAAATGAATAATTGGATACAACATTTCAGCATCAGTTCTTTGTTCCAAAAGGTCAAATAGTCCATTTTCAGAATAAAAACTTTCACCGTTAAACATTATTGTCAACCCTGGGTTTAGGTAACAATAATTCCACATCATTTTCTCTATGTACTCATTAATAAATCTGTATTTCCCAAACAGTTCTTCATCAGGAATAAAAGTAACTTTAGTACCTTTCCTACTACTATTTTCTTGTATTGGCTCTTCATTTATGATGTTTCCTTGCTCGAACTCAACTAACTTACTTTTCCCATCACGAATGGAACGAATACGGAAATAAGAGGAAAGGGCGTTTGCTGCCTTTGTACCAACTCCATTAAGACCAACTGATTTTTTAAATACTTTAGAATCGTACTTAGCTCCTGTGTTAATTTTTGATACACAATCCACTACTTTTCCAAGTGGAATTCCTCTACCATAATCACGAACTGAAAGCTTATTATTCTTAACGGTAACCTCAATAGTCTTTCCATTTCCCATCACAAACTCATCAACAGAGTTGTCAATCACCTCTTTTAAAAGTATGTAAACGCCATCATCAGGTGAAGAACCATTACCCATTTTCCCAATGTACATTCCAGGGCGTAATCGGATATGCTCCTTCCAGTCTAGCGAGCGGATACTATCCTCATTATAATATTCTTCAGCCATTTTTATCCTTTTTTACAACTAACATTTTGATAGAAAGCAAATATAAAATACTAATGAATTTATTTTTAATAACTAGAGTTGCGTTATTAACAGGGTTTTCAACCAATAATTAAAGGTTGTATTTTAGTAATTAGATTATAAAACCTGACTAATTTAAATGTCTGAGATTTTAAAACGAATAGCTTTTTCTAGACATTAAATCGAAAATGCATGATGTCACCATCTTTTACTACATAATCCTTTCCTTCTACTGAAAGTTTTCCATTATCCTTACACGCTTGTTCGGAACCTAAAGTGACAAAGTCATTATAAGCCATTACTTCAGCTCTAATGAATCCTTTTTCAAAATCAGTATGGATTACTGCTGCAGCCTGTGGCGCCTTAGTCCCTTCAGTTATTGTCCAAGCTCTAACTTCTTTTACTCCTGCGGTAAAGTAAGTTTGTAGTTTTAGTAATTTATAAGTAGATTGTATCAAATAATGCACACCAGGCTTTTCAAGTCCTAGTTCTTCTAAAAACATTAATTGCTCTTCAACATCTTCTAATTCTGCAATTTCAGCTTCAATAGCCGTAGCGATTAAAAGCACTTCAGCATCTTCATTTTTCACGGATTCTTTTACGGCAGTAACATGCTTGTTACCTGTTTTTACCGACTGTTCATCCACATTACACATATACATTACAGGCTTTGCTGTTATAAGTTGTAATGTTTCAATTATTGCTAGTTCATCCTTAGTAGCTTCTACACTTCTTGCGGAATTTCCTGCTTCCAAATGAGCAATATATTTCTCACAAGTAGCTAATATTTTTTGTCCTTCTTTATCGCCTGATTTTGCAGTACGCACATTTTTATCACGCAATTTCTCTAACGCTTCCAAATCTTTTAATTGCAATTCCATATCAATTGTTTCTTTGTCCCTTACTGGGTCAACTGATCCATCAACATGTATAATATTATCATCATCAAAACACCTTAACACATGTATAATGGCATTGGTTTCTCTAATATTCCCTAAAAATTTATTTCCTAATCCTTCACCTTTACTAGCTCCTTTCACAAGGCCAGCAATATCCACAATTTCAACTGTGGTAGGCATTACTCTTTCAGGTTTTACTATTGCAGACAATGCTTCTAGTCTATCATCTGGCACTGACATAATCCCCACATTAGGTTCAATAGTACAAAAAGGAAAATTTGCTGACTGTGCTTTTGCTTTTGACAAACAATTAAATAATGTTGATTTCCCTACATTGGGTAATCCTACAATTCCACATTTTAATGCCATAACTATTATTTTTTAAGGACGGCAAAGATAGAAATTGTTGCGTGTTAATTGAATTGTAACTTAATAATAATTAGCAATAGCAACTATCAATTATCTACCAAAATTAAATGTTAATAAATCATCATAAAACCAATAACAAAAAACCAACAACAAACAATAATCAGCTATCACGATTACTATCTTTGCCTAAAATTTTACAATCAATATAATGCCAAATATTTCAAAATTAAATAATGTTGTTTCTCAAGTAAGAAGAGACATAGTAAGAATGGTGCATGCCAATAGTTCTGGTCATCCTGGCGGTTCTTTGGGGTGTACGGAATTTCTTACAGCTCTTTACTTTCATGTTATGAATCATAATACTAACTTTAGTATGGATGCTAAGGGGGAGGATGTTTTCTTTTTATCTAATGGTCATATCTCGCCTGTTTTCTATTCTGTATTGGCTAGGTCAGGTTATTTTGATGTAGCAGAATTGGCTACTTTTCGTAAACTAAACAGTCGTTTGCAAGGGCATCCTACTACCCATGAGGGGTTGGAGGGTATTCGTATGGCATCAGGTTCTTTGGGTCAAGGTTTATCCAATGCTATTGGTGCAGCACTTACCAAAAAGCTGAATAAGGATGATAGCATAGTTTATAGTTTACATGGTGATGGGGAACTGCAGGAAGGACAATGTTGGGAAGCCTTTATGTATGCTGCTGGTAAAAAGGTGGATAACCTTATTGCTACTATTGATTATAATAAAAAACAAATTGATGGTTCAATTGATGATGTAATGCCTATGGGTAACCTTACTGCTAAGTTGGAGGCTTTCGATTGGATTGTTTTGGAAGAATTCCAAGGAAATGATATTGAAGCAGTAATTAATACTTTAGCTAGAGCTAAGGAACTTTCTGGTCATGGAAAACCGGTTGTTATTATTATGCATACTGAAATGGGTAATGGAGTGGACTATATGATGGGAACACACAAATGGCATGGTTCTGCACCTAATGATGAGCAATTAGCAAGTGCTTTAGCACAAAACTTGGAAACTTTAGGTGATTACTAAAAACTATAAAATATTATTGATGGCTATTCTCCTTTTTATGGGGAGCTTTACTGCTATTGCTCAAAAAAAGAAAGAACCTGTTAATCGTATTCTTTTTATTTTTGACGCTTCTCAATCTATGTTGGGCAGATGGCAATCGGGTCGTAAAATTGATATTGCTAAAAATCTACTAAGCAATATGGTCGACTCCCTTAAGGATATTAAAAACCTAGAAATTGGCCTTAGAGTTTATGGTCATCAAAAAGGCTATCCTCCTCAGGATTGTGATGATACAAAATTGGAAATAAACTTCCTACCCGCACACTTAGTTGCCGAAAGGATGAAAGCTAAACTTAGTATGATTCGCGCAAGGGGAACCACTCCTATTGCTCGTTCTTTAGAAGAGGGTGCTAAGGATTTCCCTTCAGGAGATGCACGTAATATTGTTATCTTAATTACGGATGGTAAAGAAGAATGTGATATGGATCCTTGTGCTGTTTCTCGTTTGTACCAAAGAAAAGGAATTATTCTTAAACCTTTTGTTATTGGAGTTGGCTTGGACGATAGCTGGAAAGAAACATTTGATTGTGTAGGGCGTTATTTTGATGCTAGTAAGGAGTCAGACTTTACGAATATTCTTAATGTAGTAATCTCACATGTTATTGATAATACAACTGCACAGGTTAATCTGTTAGACGAAAATGGAGAACCAACTGAGACAGATGTAAACCTTACTTTTTATAATGATTTTACTGGTGTGGCAAAATACAATTACATTCACACTATGAATGCGTATGGCAACCCTGACACAATGGTTATCGACCCTGTACTCTCTTATAAAGTTGTAGCCCATACTATCCCTCCTGTTTCTGTGGATAGCATAATACTTACTCCAGGTAAACACACTATTATTCCACTTTCTACTCCTCAAGGGGAATTAGAAATAAAGATGAATTCTAAAATTAACTATCAATATATTGTACGTCATGCTGGAATTGACACTACTTTACATGTGCAGGAAATTAATACTGTAGAAAACTATCTTATTGGCAGGTATGACATTGAATTGCTTACCTTACCAAGAAAAAAGTTTATTGATGTTGAGGTGAATCAAAGTAGCAGGACTACTTATACTATTCCTACTCCGGGTATTGCGAATATCCTACTCCCATCCAGAGGTTATGGCGGGGTATATCTTCAAAATAAGGATGAATTGGAACAGATTTATCACTTTAAAGGAAATAACCTACAACATAAGCTAACACTTTTACCAGGAAACTATAAAGTGGTTTTCAGAGCAAAATCGGGTAAACAATATATTTATACTAACGAAAAAAGTTTTAAACTTAAATCAGGAGAAACTGAACTGATAAAAATTTATTAAAATGGAAAAAAAAGATACACGATCAGGATTTGGAGCGGGATTAACAGAATTAGGCAGGACTAACCCTAATGTGGTAGCACTTTGTGCTGACCTTACTGGGTCGCTTAAAATGAATGATTTTCAAAATGAAAATCCTGAACGATTTTTCCAAATTGGGATTGCTGAAGCAAATATGATTGGAATTGCTGCAGGTATGACGATTGGTGGTAAAATCCCTTTTACAGGTACTTTTGCTAACTTTTCCACTTCTCGTGTGTATGATCAAATTCGTCAATCAGTAGCTTACTCGGGTAAAAATGTAAAGATTTGTGCTTCTCATGCTGGGGTTACATTAGGGGAAGATGGGGCTACTCATCAAGTATTAGAAGATATTGGTATGATGAAAATGTTACCACACATGGTAGTTATCAATACTTGTGATTATAATCAAACTAAGGCGGCTACTATTGCTATTGCTGACCATGAAGGAC
>JACNFT010000112.1 GCA_014384505.1 Cryomorphaceae bacterium
ATGACTTTACCGTTCTTACTCAGTATTCTATTAAATTCTTCTATTGTTTTGTTTAGAGACGGGACATGTTCTAGTACATGCCACATGCTTATAGAATCAAATTGATTTTCTTGAAATTGACCTAAATTTGTATCTTCACTAACTGAAAGTTTAAAATTATTTATTGCTTGTTCTCTTGCAAGTTCTGATGGCTCTATCCCCGTTGTATTATACCCTGCATTTTTACAAGCGTTTAAAAACTCTCCTGTCCCGCATCCTATATCAAGATGATTTTTGTTTTTGGATGTTTTTTTTAGTAGATTTAATTTTGTTCCAATTGCATATCTTCTAACCGTATGATACATCCAATTAAAGAATCCTTTGGTGTTATTAGTGTGAGAAATATACATGTCTGACTTGTAATATTCTCCTAATGCATTATCTTTTGGTCTTGGATTGGTAAAGGTAAAGTCACATGTTTCACATGAAACAATTATAAATTTTTTTTTAGATGTAGAGTGGTCTATACAGTCTAATTTCTTTAACAAATTGCTGCCTGAGCAAATAGGACAATTACCTAATAATATCATCTTCCTAAGTATATTAATAACACATTAATATCAGAAGGTGAAACTCCACTTATCCTGGATGCTTGCCCTATTGTTTTAGGTTGTATAGCAGTTAGTTTTTCTCTCCCTTCAGTAGATATAGAATGGAGTTTGTTAAATTTAAAATCTTTAGCAATTTTAATGTTTTCAAGTCTTGATAGTTTTTCAGCTGACTCCTTTTCTTTGTTTAAATAACCTTCATATTTTATTTCAATTTCAGCTTGTTCAATAGCTTCTGTCGTGCACTTTTTTTCTTTTAAGTACTCATCTAATTCCTCACAAACTAATAGGTCAGTTATAGTGATATGGGGCCTTGATAGTACTGCTTTAATTTTAACTTTTTGCTTTAAAACTGCACTTCCTAATTTTTCTAACACAGGATTTATAACGTTTGGATCTATACTCTGTATTGTTAAGAATTTAATAAGTGCTGCAGTTTCAATTTCTTTCTTTTCAAGCTGTTCCAGTCTGTCAATTTTAGCAAGTCCTAATTTATACCCTTTTTTAGTAAGTCTGATATCTGCATTGTCTTGTCTTAAAAGTAAGCGGTATTCAGCACGAGATGTAAACATTCTGTATGGCTCTTCAGTTCCTTTTGTTATTAAATCATCTATTAAAACACCAATATAAGCGTCCGATCTACTTAAAATAAACTCTTCTTTTTCATGCGTATTTTGATGGGCATTTATACCTGCCATTAGTCCCTGAGCTGCAGCTTCTTCATATCCTGTAGTGCCGTTTATCTGACCGCAAAAGAAGAGGTTATTTACTAGCTTAGTTTCTAGTGTATGTTTAAGTTGTGTTGGTGGGAAATAATCATATTCAATAGCATATCCTGCTCTAAACATTTTTACTTTTTCAAGACCTTTAATTTTTCTCAATGCTTTAAGCTGTACAGCTTCAGGAAGTGAAGTTGAGAATCCATTTAAATAGATTTCAACAGTGTCTCGTCCTTCTGGTTCGATAAATAACTGATGCCTATCTTTACTTGCAAACCGGTCTATTTTATCTTCAATTGAAGGACAGTATCTTGCTCCTACTCCTTTTATTCTGCCTGAAAACATTGGAGAATCTTCAAATCCTTCTTTTAATATTGCATGTACCTCTGGGGAAGTGTAAGTTATAAAACAAGAATGTTGATCTTTTATTTTCTCTTTAGTCATGAATGAAAAACTGACAGTATTCTCATCTCCTGCTTGTTCTTCAGTTACTGAATAGTCAATTGTTCTACCATCTAATCGTGGGGGTGTACCTGTTTTCATTCTTCCACTTGTGAATCCTAAATCAATCAATTGCTTTGTAATTCCTTCAGCTGATGGCTCTCCTGAACGACCTCCTTTGTAATTTTTTTTGCCTAGATGAATAAGTCCGTTTAAGAAAGTTCCGTTACATAGCACGACACTTTTTGCTGAAATTTCAACTCCCATTTTAGTGATTACACCATTAACCCCTCCTTTTTTAGTAGTTATACTATCTACAGTATCTTGCCAGAAATCAATGTTTTTATTTCCCTCAAGTCCTTTACGCCATTCTTTCTCAAATACTTTTCTATCACATTGAGCTCTAGGACTCCACATTGCAGGTCCCTTACTTTTGTTTAGCATTCTAAACTGAATAGTTGAAGCGTCAGTAATAATGCCTGACATTCCTCCTAAAGCATCTATTTCTCTAATTATTTGGCCTTTTGCCACACCACCCATAGCGGGGTTGCAAGACATACGTGCTAGAGTTTCTAAATTTTGTGTTACCAATAGTACTTTTGAACCAAGAGTTGCTGCAGCATGTGCTGCTTCACAACCAGCATGGCCTCCTCCTACTATTATTACATCATATGTTTCTTCTAATTTCATGTTGTTTTTACTAGAATCATATCAAAAATATTGATAATCAGTTATTTGTAAATTTATTTAAATAATAATTTTCTTTTTCTCGCATTATATCTGCATCTTTTTCATTCTTGTCTTTATAGCCGAGCAAATGTAGTAAACCGTGCACCATCACTCTGTGTAATTCAGTTAAATAATTAACATTGAATATTTTAGCGTTTTCAACTACTCTTTCTGTACTTATAAGTATATCTCCACTTATTATTTTTTTTTCAGAATAATCAAAAGTAATTACATCAGTAAGAGTGTTATGGTTTAGAAATTGAATATTTTTTTTAAGTAAGTACTCATCATTACAGAGTACATAGACAAGTTCACCTATTATCATTTCTTCCTCTTTGATAACATTGTTTATCCATAATTTTAGATCTTCAGTATTGCTCAGTTTATCATTTTCTATGTACTGAAAATCTATCATTTTTCTTCTTTTATTAAGGTATTGAAATAAGTGTTTACCTTCTTTTTATAATAGGGTTTTAGTTGTACAGGCGTTGTTTTTAAAAGCTCTTCTTGCTGTTCTTTTTTCTTTTTATATTCTAAGTATTGTTCAGTTGTATTATTAGGCGTATAATTCCACTCAGTTGATTTTCGTTGATCATCCTCTCCTTGTTCTCTTTCGGATTTTTCGGATTCAAGTAATCGAGTAAGAATTTCTTCTTGCCGTGTTATTGTTTCTTGTGTTATTCTATTATTTATGATATCTGTTTCATTCTCTTCCATTTCCTCCAGAATCTTATCAAGCTTTCCTTTTTCGCCATTTTTTCCTTGTTCATCTCTTAATTCCATTAACTGTTTTCTTATAGATTCCTGTTGTTTTGCTAACTGCATCAATTTTTTTGAATTCTCCTCTCCCTTCTTTCCTTTTTCGCCATTTTTTCCTTCTTTCATTTTTTCGTTCAGTTTCTTTTGGGCATCTTTTAATTCTGACATTGATGGTTTCTTGCCATTCGGATTTGGTTTATTACAATTTGATGGTTTATTACAATTTGATGGAGGCATCTCCAAGTCTTTTTGCATTTGCTCCAGTATTTCAGATAATAGTAAAGCCAAGTTATTAGTGGAAGTCATTACAAATTGCTGGCGTTCTGCTGCTTTACTCACTTGTCTTTCCTCCAATTCATTTGTTGACTTTATCATATTATTATTAATAGCGGCTATCTCTTTATTGATAGTTGCTTGTATTTGAACAACTCTTTTACTTAGTGCTAATAATGAATCTTCAATAATTTGGCTATCGTCAGCTAGTTTGTTTTGTTGCTTCACAACCTGTATAAATTCAGCACTATTTTTAGGAATATTATTAGCGCGTAACATTAATTCTTCCTGGTTAAAAGAAAGTGTAACCAAATTCTCTAGTATTTTTCTTAAAGTCTCCATGTCTTCTTGGGGCTTTTGCTCGGAGCTACTTTTTTTCATACTTTGTAGTTGCTGCTCTAATTCTTCTAATTCCTTAATTGCTCCTTCTTGTGCTTTTTCAGCTTTCTTTTTCTTTCCTTTTTCAAGAGCGTCCTTACTCTCTTGCATTTTTTGTTTTATAGTTTCTTCTTGAGGTTTTGTATCAGGAATTTTATTTTTATCCTCTAGCTCCATATTTTTCTTTCTGATATCTTGCAGATCTCTCTTAACATCCTCCATTTTTTTACTCAGCTCTTCTTGTTTTTTAGCAAGCTCTTCTTTTTCAACCTTTCCTTCTTCAGTTTCTTTTTTTAAGGCTTCCTGTTCTTTTTTAAGCTCTTCTATCTTCTCAAGTGTTTCTTCTACTTTCTGCTCAAATTCTAATTGTTTAAATAGCTCTAGCTCTCTATCTAATTCTTTTTCTAAATCTATATTTTCTTCATCTAATTTATCTAGTAAATCTTTTAATTTTTCTTTATCCGCCTTTTCCATCATTTCTTCCATTTCCTGTAAGAGTTTCTTGGTTTCTTCATCAAGGACTTTATTCATTAATTCTTGTAGTTGTTTTTGCTTTTCCAGTATTGAAGAATTTAATTTTTCTTTATTCTTAAGGTTATCGTTATTTTTTTGTTGGGTATCTTTAATTTGTTTTTCTAATTGTTCCTGTTTTTTAAGAATTTCTTTAGCTTTTTGCTTGTCTTCCCAAGTTATTTTTTTCTTTTCTAAAATGGATTTATTCAGTTCTGCAATATCTTTTTTAATTTCATTAGCAAGTGATATTGACTTGTTAAGTCCGCTTTTTGTTTTTTCGTTTTCAGCATCCTTTTTTAATATTAACTCTTCTTTTGTTGTTTCTTTGTATGAAAAACGCGTGCTTTTTGTGCTTTTTGATCCATTTACACCATCATTATCCCAGACTTCAAAATAGTATGCTAATTCATCTCCAGCTGCTAATTTTAAATCATTAAAATTGAAAGTAAAAAAGAAAAGTTCTTTTGATAGTTGTTTAATTGTTAATTGCTGACTTATTAAAGGATTTGTGTCATTACTCGTATTTTGATAATTAAAAATCAATTTTTTTAATAAATAGTCATCCTCAATTTCTCCGCTAAACAAAAACTGAGCATTTGTACTATCATAACTCTGGCTTACTTTAATTACTGGGTAGGCATCAGGAATAACTTTTATATAATAGGATAATGTGTCACTTAGCTGATGTTTGTTTTGGGTGATTATTTGATATGGAGTACTAGTGAAAAAAGATTTTTTATAAGTAAATGTATTTTTTGTGCTTTGGTTGTGTTTGCTTTCAGAAAAAACAAGATAGACATGTTCTGTATTCTGTAGCTTCACTTGCCATTGTACACTAGTTCCTTCAGGAATAATTATATCTCCATTATTTTTTATGGTTCCATTTTTTGTTTTGGTGTAGTTTGGATATTTTAATTGTAGACTAAAATCTACCACTTTAGGCTGTGGGAGTGCTTTCAAAGTATAGATTTCACTTTTATAGCCTCCTGCTAAGAATTGAAATTGAATGTCATTATTCACCCCTTTAAATAGGTACTCAAAAGTAGTATTACTATTTCTTTTAAAACGAAATGAATTACCATTTGATTGAATGAATACTTCATTAGGAATTTCATTTCCTATTATCTCTATCGCTAGCTTATAATCTTCAAATTGAATTACTTCTAATTTAGGGTTTAAAATAAGGTATTGGAATGGTGCTTTTGGTTCAAAAAAAGTATTGTGTTTTAGTATTCTGGCTGAACTTTCTGTAAGTATATATTGTTTCCCAGAAATGATGAAAAGTAAGATTATTGCAAGTGGAATAAGTATCCATTTTGTATATTTCTTATTATCAGAATAATTAATTGCATTCCCAAATGTAATGGGTTTTATATCGTTTATTTTTTGCTGAATACTCGCATTTATTAGTGCATTTTCACTCGCACTCATATCCTGTAATTCCAGAATATTTAGTAGCTTATCTCCAACTTCAGTAAAATGAGTTCCGATAATTTTTGCCGCTTGTTTATGGCTTAATATTTTTCCAAAACTTAACAAATGAAGTAAAGGAATAAGAATATATTTTATAGCAATTAGTGTATTAACTGTAAGATAAGTCCAGAATAAAAAGGTTCGACTTCCTACTCCAAATTGCGTGAAATGTTCAATAGTCGAAAAAAGAATAAAGAAGATAGTCAGTACCGCTAAAGAATAAATACCCCCTTTAATTAGCTGATTGGTATAAAATCGTTTAACGAATTTATTCAGTTTTTCAAACAGTTCTATTTTAGGTTCAGTATTCATCATTGCAAAAGTACAATTTTTAACGGCTTTTCATAAAACTATATTACTTGATAAATCTTATCTTTGCAACCGAAAAATAAAATACAATGTCAGAAGTAAGAGTACGATTTGCACCAAGTCCGACAGGGCCATTACATATTGGAGGAGTAAGAACAGCTCTTTACAATTACCTTTTTGCCAAAAATAAAGGTGGGAAAATGATTTTGAGAATTGAAGATACCGATCAAGCAAGATTTGTAGAAGGAGCCGAGCAATATATTATTGAATCTTTAAAATGGTGTGGAATCGAGTTTGATGAATCAGTTGTTGCTGGGGGAGATTTTGGACCTTATAAGCAGTCGGAAAGAAAGGAGTTGTATTTGCCTTATGCTGAGCAATTGGTAAAAGATGGTTTTGCTTATTATGCTTTTGACACTACAGAAGAGTTAACTGCAATGCGAGAGAGAATGAAAGCAGCAGGCGTTCCTTCACCACAATACAATGCAGTAACGCGTACTACAATGCAAAATTCTTTAGCTCTTTCGGAAGATGAGGTGAAAATAAGGATGGATGCGGGAGAGACGTATGTTATCCGCATAAAAATGCCTAGAAATGAAGAGGTGAAACTAAACGATATTATTAGAGGCTGGGTTGTATTAAACACCAATAATATGGACGATAAAGGTATCTTTAAATCGGATGCGCTGCCAACTTATCATTTGGCAAACATAGTTTATGATTA
>JACNFT010000057.1 GCA_014384505.1 Cryomorphaceae bacterium
ATTTCCTCAGTCAATTCCATATTATGAAATACTTGTTGGACATCATCATTTTCCTCTAACAAATCCAATAACTTTAATACTTTTTCTGCTTGTTCTGCACTTATAGTCTTAAAATTATTTGGAATTCTTTGCAGTTCAGAGTTTATGATTTCAATACCAATTTCCTCTAATTTCGTTTGCATATTGTTAAAGTCAGCATACTCACAATAAATAGTTATCGCTTCCTCATCAACTTCTAATTCTTCCAAACCACCATCTATAAGCTCCATTTCTAACTCCTCTACATCCATGTTTATGTTTTCAGGGTCAAGGGTAAAAACACCTTTTCTATCAAAGATAAACTCCAATGAACCATTTGTTCCCATAGCTCCATCACACTTGCTAAAGCATGAACGAACATCAGCTACTGTACGGTTATTATTATTACTTGCACAATCAACAAAAACCGCAACTCCATGTAAAGCATATCCTTCCAATGACATTTCTTCATAATTAGCCGTATCCTTACTACTAGCTTTTTTGATTGCACGCAATACATTGTCCTTTGGCATATTAGCTGCCTTGGCATTTTGCATTATTTGTCTTAGCCTAGAATTTGTGTCAGGATCAGCTCCACCATCTTTTACAGCCATAACAATATCCTTGCCTATTCTGGTAAAAGTTTTGGCCATTTTCGACCATCTTTTCATTTTTCTAGCTTTCCTGAACTCAAATGCTCTTCCCATAATTTATCGTTTAATCATCTAGTTTTAAAACAGCCATAAAAGCATTTTGCGGAATTTCAACATTACCTACTTGTCGCATTCTTTTCTTTCCTTTTTTCTGCTTTTCTAACAATTTTCTTTTTCTTGAAATATCCCCACCATAACATTTTGCGGTTACATCTTTTCTTAATGCTTTTACTGTTTCTCTAGCTATAATCTTAGAGCCAATTGCTGATTGAATTGCTATATCAAATTGTTGTCTTGGGATTAATTCTTTTAGTTTAGCACATAATTTTTTCCCTAAAGCATAAGAATTATCTTTATGTACTAGCGCTGAGAGTGCATCAACAGGATCGCCATTTAACAGGATATCAAGTTTTGCCAATACGGAAGTACGGTATTCAATAGGGTAGTAATCAAATGAAGCATATCCTTTAGATACTGATTTTAACTTATCGTAAAAGTCAAATACAATTTCACCTAATGGTATTTCAAAAGAAAGCTCAACTCTATCGGTTGTTAAATAAACTTGGTTGGTTAATTCTCCTCTTTTTGAAATACAGAGCGTCATTACAGGACCAATAAAATCAGCTTTTGTAATAATTTGTGCTCGTATATAAGGCTCTTCAACACTTTCCAAAATACTTGGGTCAGGGTAGTCGGAAGGATTATGAATTTCTAGCTTTTTCCCTGCTCTTGTGTATGCGAAATAGGATACATTGGGAACGGTCGTTATCACGGTCATATTAAATTCTCGTTCTAATCTTTCTTGAACAATTTCCATGTGGAGCATGCCTAAGAACCCACATCTAAAGCCAAACCCTAGTGCAACTGATGATTCAGGTGCGTAAGTTAAAGAGGCGTCATTTAATTGTAATTTATCCATTGAATTTCTTAACTCCTCAAAGTCCTCAGTGTCTACAGGATAAATTCCTGCAAATACCATAGGCTTGACTTCTTCAAATCCTTTTACGGCCTCAGTTGCAGGATTTTCAGCAGTTGTAATTGTATCTCCTACTTTTACTTCTTTCGCATTTTTTATTCCAGATATAATATACCCAACTTCACCCGCTTGCATTGATTTTTTTGGGAATTGTTTAAGTCTTAAAGCACCAATTTCATCAGCATGATATTCCATGTCGGTAGCCATAAATTTTACTTTTTGCCCTTTTTTTATTTCACCATTAATGATTTTAAAATAAGCCTCAATACCTCTAAAAGTATTGTAAACAGAATCAAAAATCATAGCCTGTAAAGGAGCGTTTACATCTCCTTTTGGTTGAGGTACTCTCTCTACAATGGCAGCTAATATTTCCTCAATACCAACTCCCGTTTTAGCGCTCGCAGGAATAATATCATTATCCTCACAGCCAATCAAATCAATAATTTGATCTTTCACCACTTCTGGGTCAGCTGAAGGTAAATCAATTTTGTTTAACACAGGAATAATCTCTAGATCATGCTCTAAAGCCAAGTAAAGATTGGAAATAGTTTGTGCTTGAATTCCTTGTGCGGCATCAACAATTAGTAAGGCGCCTTCACAAGCAGCAATGGAACGAGAAACTTCATATGAAAAGTCAACATGTCCAGGAGTGTCAATTAAATTCAGAATATAATCTTCACCTTTGTAGGTATACTCCATCTGTATCGCGTGACTTTTAATTGTAATTCCTCTTTCTTTTTCAAGGTCCATACTGTCCAATAATTGTGCTTCTGCCTCCCTTTCGGTAACGGCTCCAGTAAACTCTAAAAGTCGATCGGCCAAAGTTGATTTACCATGGTCAATATGTGCAATAATGCAAAAATTTCTAATTTTCTTCATAAAGAGCGAAAATACATCTTTTCACTCAAATACAAGCATGTATTTTTAAGCAGATATTATAGTATATTTGTAAAACGAAAAGTAAAAAAATGAATAAAATTACAATTAGCAAAAGAAGGCATTTCTTTAAAGCGATCACTTGGAATTTGTTAGCTATGACAACAACATTTTTTATATTGTCATCCTTACCCCCCTATTTTGGATTTGAACCTATTGATAAAAGCTCGGTAGGTTGGTTAGTTGCTCTTGATAGAGTTGCGAAATTGATATTTTATTACTTTCATGAAAGAACATGGTTTGCGTCAAATTGGGGTATTATTAAGCCTAAAGTTTAATTAGGCTTATCTTCAGTTTTTATTGTATAGTGAAAGTTTTGGATATTATTTTTTAATAATTTCTCTTCTATCTCTTCATCAATTTCCCACTGATATTTTTTAGGCTTTGGCCCTTCATTTCTGTAAAAGATAGCTACTAAAATACCAGCTATAAAACCAGATAAATGTCCTTCCCAAGAAATAGGTTCTTTTGTTGGTAGCAATCCCCAAATCATAGAACCATAAAGGAAAATAACCAACATAGAAACAGCTGTTAATCTTGGGTTTTTACGAATAATTCCGCTTACTAATAAAAAAGATGCTAAGGCATAAATAAATCCACTAGCCCCAATGTGAAATGATGGGCGGCCAATAATCCAAAGCCAGAAGCCTGCAATAAAAAAAAGCCAAACAAAAAGTTGTGTTGCAATTTTACGATAAATTGCAAACAACATTCCACCAAGAATAAGAATTGGATAACTATTGTTTATCAAGTGGGTAAAGTCCTTGTGGATAAAAGGAGAAAATAATATACCTTTTAATCCATCAATTGTTTGAGGAAAAACACCATAACGAACAAAGCTAATTTGAAAATTCACTTCAATAACTTTTATTAACCACATCAGAAGTAAAAACAGGAAGGGAATAAATAATGTGGATAGAATTTTCTTTTTTTCTGTTGTATTCATAAGCTTAAAATTAATGCAATAAAAGTAATAAATTACAAATTGATTCAACTATAAAATTGTATTTTTGAGAATATGAAAGCTGATAAAAAACTCTTCCTTTTAGATGCATTTGCCTTAATATATAGGGCTTATTTTGCATTTGCAAAAAATCCACGAATAAATTCTAAAGGGCTTGATACCTCTGCCGTTTTTGGTTTTGTGAATACCTTAAATGAAGTTATTAGAAAGGAGAAACCTACACATATTGCGGTTGTTTTTGATACCAAAAAACCAACAGAACGACATATTGAATTCCCCGAATATAAGGCCCATAGAGAAGCAATGCCTGATGGCTTGCGTGATGCGCTTCCATATATTGATACATTACTTGAGGCATACAACATTCCTAAGTTATTTGTAGATGGTTTTGAGGCTGATGATGTAATTGGTACATTGGCAAAAAAAGCTGAGCAAGAAGGCTTTCAAACCTATATGATGACTTCCGATAAGGATTTTGCTCAGTTGGTTTCAGATAATATATTTATGTATCGACCAGGTACTAAATGGCAACCCACCACAATTTGGGGAATTCCTGAAGTATTGGAAAGGTTTGATATTCAAAGGGTGGATCAGGTGATTGATTACTTAGGGATGATGGGAGATTCAGCTGATAATATACCGGGAATTCCTGGAATAGGAAAAAAGTCGGCTCAGAAATTTATTAAACAATACGATTCAATGGAGGGGCTTTTTGCAAATTCACATGAGCTAAAAGGAAAAATGAAAGAGAATGTTGAGGCATCAGAAGAAATAGGACTGCTTTGTAAAAAGTTGGTTACCATTATTACGGATGTCCCTATTCATTTTGATTCTGAGGATATGCTTTTGGTTCCTAAAGATGAACAAAAAATTACAAATTTATTTGAAGAATTAGAATTCAGAAATTTGTTACAAAGAATATTAGGGACTTCTTCATCTCAAAATCAGGCAGAAGTAAAGCCTACTCCTAAAGCAGAAATAGAGGTAAATGCTAGTAGTCAGTTCGATTTATTTACTCAACAGAAAGATATTGCTCCAAAAGAAAGTGTAATAAGTAATTATGAGTTAGTTACTGAGGAGACTAAGTTAATTAGTTTAGTAAATACTATTACTGAGTCAGGCAGATTTGCTTTCCAAATGATTACAGATACTAAGGATGCCTTAACAACTAAGATAGTTGGAATTAGTTTTGTTTGTAATGAAAGAGAGGGCTTTTACATTCCCTTCTCTTCAAAAAACTTGATGATAATCAAAGTTGTTTTTGAAAATAAAAATATTGAAAAGGTAGGGTTTGATTTAAAGTTTGCAATAAAAGTACTTTCCAGTGAAGGAGTCGTAATTGCGGGCAACTTGTTTGATGTGGAAGTGGCGCATTATTTGCTTCATCCTGATATGAGGCACAGTCTTGATTTGGTTGCTGAAAATTATTTAGAAAAATGGATACTTGATGAAGTGGATATAATAGGTAAAGGAAAAAATAAATTATTGTTTTCAGCTTTAGAACCAGTCAATATTGTTGATTTTGCATCAGAAAGAGCTAGTATTATTTTTCAATTATCGGATATTTTAAAACAAGAAATGCAAGAGGTTGGTGTGTTAAATTTATTTGAAACTATAGAAATGCCCTTGAGTGTTGTACTTGCAAAAATAGAGAATGAAGGAATTGCTCTGGATGTTGATATGTTAGTGAAGTATAGTAAGGAACTTACTGAAGAATTAATAACACAGACTGCTTTAATATATGAGTTAGCAGACCAGGAATTTAATATTGCCTCACCAAAACAACTGGGTGAGATTTTGTTTGAAAAAATGGTGTTGATTAAAAAACCTAAAAAAACAAAATCTGGGCAGTATTCTACTTCTGAAGAAACTTTGCTTAAATTAAAGGATGAGCACCCCATTATTGATGCAATTTTAACTTTTAGAGCGATTAAGAAATTGGTATCCACCTATGTTGATGCTTTGCCTTTATTAGTTAATAAGGATACGAATAGAATACATACTACTTTTAACCAGTCAGTTGCAGCAACAGGTCGTTTGTCGTCCGTAAATCCTAACTTGCAGAATATTCCAATACGAACTAAGAGAGGAATGAAAGTTCGTGAAGCTTTTATTGCTAGAGATGAAAATTATATTTTAATGGCAGCTGATTATTCTCAGATTGAATTGAGAATTATGGCTTCTTTAAGTAAGGATCAGGGGATGCTTACCGCTTTTAATAATGGAGTAGATATCCATTCCGCTACGGCAGCTAAGGTATATAAAATACCTGTTGAAGAAGTCGATAGGACTATGCGTTCACATGCCAAGTCTGTAAATTTTGGAATTATATATGGAATTTCTGCTTTTGGATTATCACAAAATATTGGCGTTTCCAGAACAGAAGCTAAAGAGATAATTGACAACTATTTTGAAGAGTTTCCTAAGGTAAAGGAATACATGGATTGGTCAATTGCACAAGCAAGGGAAAAGGAATATGTGGAAACTGTAATGGGAAGAAGAAGGTACTTAAGAGAAATTAATTCTAGAAATGCTGTGATGCGTGCAGGGGCAGAACGCAATGCAATTAATGCGCCTATACAAGGTTCGGCTGCTGATATTGTAAAAAAAGCAATGATTGATGTTCAAGCAGAAATGGATAAGAGAGGAATGCAATCAAAAATGTTATTGCAAGTGCATGATGAATTGGTTTTTGATATGCATAAAGATGAAGCAGATGACTTAAAAGTCTTAGTAAAAGAGAAGATGGAGCAAGCCATAACTTTAGAAGTTCCTTTAACAGTTGATATTGGTGAAGGAGTAAATTGGCTTGAAGCTCATTAAACTACTCAGCTTTCTTTTCAATAAATAGCAAGTACAGTACAACAAGTGCAATAACCCCAATAAAAGAAGGGCCTGCCTGTTGGATGTTCCCAACAGGATCCCATCCTAATATCTTTTCTCCTAAAAGTAGTTGAATAACAACTCCTAAACATAAAAAGGTAAGTGCGGTAGCAGTAAAGTCGACTATGCTTTGGTTTATTTTAGTAAATAATTTTTTCATCTTATTGTTTTGATGTGGTCAAATATAGGTTTTTAAAGTAAAATAGCCCTACCGTTAAGTAGGGCTATTTTATTATACATCTAATTCTTCTTACTTAGCTGTTAAAAGTGAAAATAAAACACATAATCCAACTAAACCAGCAAATCCTGCACCGCCTAGTCCGTTAATTACTGCCATCACATTATCAATAACTGTCATACCGAACATTGAGCCTCCTCCGAAAAGGATTTCTACTGCAATACCAAGACCTAAAACTGTCATGATTA
>JACNFT010000113.1 GCA_014384505.1 Cryomorphaceae bacterium
GATTTTGCTTGGGAAGGGTTGGGGTGAGTTTCAATGAACAAACCATCAACACCTGTAGCAACTCCTGCCTTGGCAATGGTTTCAATCATTGCTGGCTTGCCACCGGTTACGCCACTGCTTTGGTTGGGCTGTTGCAAGGAGTGAGTAATGTCTAAAATAACGGGTACACCAAATTCCTGCATGGTGGGAATTCCTCTAAAGTCAACCACCATATCTTGGTAGCCAAACATGGTTCCTCTATCGGTCAGCATCACGGAATTATTTCCGCTTTCCTTTACTTTGGTTACGGCATGCACCATGCTTTCTGGGGATAAAAACTGTCCTTTTTTAATGTTTACCACCTTACCCGTTTTGGCTGCTGCCACTAATAAATCAGTTTGGCGGCACAAAAAGGCAGGTATTTGTAGTACATCTATATACTGGGCTGCAATTGCGGCTTCTTCTGCAGTGTGTATATCGGTTACGGTTGGGATGTTGAAGCGTTCACCTACTTTTTTTAGGATTGCTAATGCTTCCATATCACCAATGCCAGTAAATGAGTCCAAGCGGCTTCTGTTCGCTTTTCTGTAGCTTCCTTTAAAGATGAATGGAATTTCTAATTTATTGGTTATCGCAAGTATTTTCTCGGCAATTTCCATTGCCATTTCTTCACTTTCAATAGCGCAAGGCCCTGCTAGTAAAAAGAAATTACCACTTCTGTGGTGCTTAATTTTATTGATTTTTGCTAACATATTAAAATTGTAATTTAATGTTAAAATAAATACTTACTGCTTTTGCTTTACTGCTTTTTTTTAATATATCTTCTAAATGATGTGTTCCTATCATAAAATTATGTTTTTTTCCTTTTGATAATGCCAAGCCTAAATTAGCATTTGAACTATAACCACCATGACTTAACGTAGGTATAACATCACAATATTTTGCTGTGTAAACAGATTGTATATAGTACAAAGGAATAAAATTAGATTCCTTAAAACCTTGTCCTATTTTTTTAAAAGATAAAGGTGTATTATCTAAGTAAGGTTGCCATTTCCCTTGTATTCCTAATGTATATTTTTTTAAATATTTATAATCTCCATAACTACTAAAACTAAAATGAAATGTAGCTGGAATGTAGGATTTGAATGATGCATTGTTTGTTCTAAGTATATCATTCTCTATATTATTTTCCTCTAATATTGAATCGTTAAAAGAGAAAATATCTTCCACCTCAATTCCTGAAAAATTGAAGTTACTATCATTAGCTAAAATAATAGAATTAGGGTTCCACATAATAAATCCTAAATCAGAAAATGAAAGGTGTATTGTATGTTTTTTAAATTGGAATTCGGTACTTAAACCAAGAGCTAATCCATTCCCGTTATGTTCAAAAGGACTTAGTGAAGTTGTGTCAGTAACAAATGCGCTCATATCATAAGCAATATCCAATGACGTTCCGAAAGGTGCTGTGTATAAACTCCCCTTTTCAATAATATAAGAAAGATGATGGTTCCCTGATAAATAAGAAACAGAAGTGCTTATCTTTACTTGTTTTAAGCTAGTACCGTAGGAAAGTGTGTATTGCTGAAAACGATCAGCTCTTATACTTGTTCCTCCAAAATCAAGAGTTTTCCCTTGATGATGAAAATTACCTTCAAAACCAAGGCGTAACAAATCGTCACTAAAGCTAGCATTTAGGATGTTCCTGTCTGCAAAGCTAAAGCCGAAAGTTTTATTATTTCTTTCAAACGTATAGCTCAGTCCATTACTAATTTCTGAGTATAAGATATTAGTATTATCTCCTCCAGTATTTATCCAATTGGTTTTTATGCTATCCGTAATATGTCCTCCATAAAGCATAGTGTTTAGAAAGCTTTTGTCTAAGCTGCTGCTCTCAAATAATAGGTTTGTATTCCATTCAATACTATGTTTGATTTCATCAGTTTGAGCTAATAAAAATAGGGGAGAGCAGCATATGATAAGTAATGTTCTCATTAGTTTCCTATTGTTTTTTTGAATTTTGCACTTAAAGTGACATCTATAGTGTAGTTATTGTAAATGCTTATGAATTCGTTAATAGGAGTGCTATTAAATGAGGCAATACTTATTAGTTTTTTAACATTATTAAAATTAGTATAATCCATTTGAATACTGGTGGTGTTTATTTGGTTTACTAAATTATTTGCATCAGTTGAAGCAGCTAAGATTGTAGTGCCAGCTAATAAAGTATCAATTACTAAGTTTTGATTATCTAATAGCACTAATTTCAGATTAGCATCTAATGGTAATCCATTTTTAATGGTAATAAATAGTTGATCTATTTCTAAATCTTGCTGATTTGAGATGCTAATTTCAGTCGTATCAATTAAGGTTAAGTTTTTAGCAATAAAACTTAATGGAATTTCCATATTTATAGATGCCTTTATAGGATATTCAGGGTATAAGAAATCATCAACACTTGCTTGACCATTCGGATTTATATAAAATGTTGCCTTTGTATTAATTCTATCAGGTAAAATTTCTAACATTTCATCTGCATCAATTATTATTTCAGTCATGCTTGGACTAATAGGTAATTCGTTACCACTTAAAGAGGCTCTATCTATAGTGTAATTATAGCCAATTATAGTATTTCCATTTTGATCGATACCAGCCAATACTGTAGTGTTAGAATTGGAGGTGCTGAAATCATTAATCTGTATTACTGCATCTGCACCTATAAAGTTCTCAAATTTTATTTTTAAATCAGCTTTCTCTAGATCAAAAATATCCGCATTTATTTTATTAAATATTGTTAATTCTTTCGTTTCAGGTCCAAATTCAATGGTGTCTTGACCAAGATAACCTTTGGCGTACTCTGCAGTAATATCAAATTCAATATAAGAATAGAAGCTATCGGTATAGTTTATCGTCTCTAGTTCTCCTGTTGAATCAATAAACGTGTACGCCTCAGTATAAATTGTATTTATTGTGTCACCACCCAATCGACCATCTTGACCAGTTAGATCTAACACATAGCCCTGAAAATCAAATTCAAAAGCAGTAAGGTCTGTATTGGTAGCTTCAGGAATAAGCATCTCTCCACTGGTAAAAGAGAGACCATTCTTTTTAAGTGATGGAATATTATAGATCATTTTACCATTTGGTAATGTGCTTAATACATATATTGTTACTGTCCCTGATTTTATACCTATTTCTTTTATTTGCGCACCACCCATATCAAAAGAGTGCTCTTTTATGGTTTCGGTTAATTGTTGCTCTGGAAATATGGCTGTGGCTTCAGTAATTCCAATATCAGCTATAGTTATAGTTGTAATGACAGCATCACTATAGTTGATTAATACTGGCCCATTACTTGCATTAATATCCATATTGTGCAGTATGGCTAAGAGGTTCTCATCTATTGTTTGCCCAGCGATAGAAACACTATCTGAAACTGTAGCTCCGGTAGGTATAATTGGGAAAGAGAATGTAGCTATAAGGTTCTGATTACTAGTATTAATTAAGGATAAACTCATATTTGATAAATCTGTTGGATAACCATTCATAATTTCAATAATTAACATGCCTTTGTATAATGTCATTGTCTCAAAATATTCACTTGCATCAATATTTATAGTGTCTTCATTGGCAACATTTGCTATTGCAGGAATACTATTACTACTTCCGTCTGGAAAAAGTAATGTGCCAAATGGTATATCGATAATTGTTTCACCAATTGTAGCTGTATCAGCAATAACTACATCATTAAAACTTGCCGAATCGAGTGTGTGTGTCTGCTCATCAGCAATAGCATCAATTTTAATTAGTGTATCTAAATTCATATCTATGAATTCTTGCTGAAAAACAAGAGAAACAAACCCTTCTTCATTTTCAACTATATTAAGGTTTGAATCTGACAACATATCATTGATGTTCATCTGAGAATGGGCCAAAGGAACAATCATGTCAACATCCCAAGTTGGACGCTCTAGTTCATGCTTGCAAGCAAAAAGCAGAAGGATAGTTAATGAGATTAAAAGTATATTTTTCATAATACAAAGATAGTTTTAATATTTATATTTTCCTTGCCAAAGGCTTTTCAATCCTTCCTTAAATGCATTTTCTTTGCTATTGTTTCCAGGTTTGTAAAAAGAATTCCCTGTTATTTCTTCTGGTAAAAATTCTTGGCTGTTGGTCGGTTTATTGTGTGAGTACAAGTAATCTTTTCCGTAACCTAGTTCCTTCATTAGCTTGGTAGGGGCGTTTCGCAAGTGTAGGGGAATCGATAGATCTCCACTGCTTCTTACCTCAGATTGCGCTTCATTAATTGCCATATAAGCCGAATTACTTTTTGGTGAGCAAGCTAAATAAATTACAGCTTGTGAAAGTGTAATTCTTGCTTCAGGGAAACCAATTACATTTACTGCTTGAAAGCAATTATTAGCAATAACTAAAGCCGTAGGGTTGGCATTCCCAATATCTTCTGATGCTAAAATAAGTAGCCTTCTTGCAATAAACTTTACATCTTCACCTCCTTCAATCATTCGGGCAAGCCAATAGACTGCAGCATTAGGGTCACTACCTCTTATTGATTTAATAAAGGCAGAAATAATATCATAATGCTGTTCTCCATTTTTATCATAACGAACTATATTTTGCTGTGCTTTTTCAACCACCAAGTCATTGGTAATTATTATCTCATTGCTGTCAACCGAACTGACCACTAGCTCAAATATATTAAGTAATTTTCTGGCATCACCACCTGAAATTTGCATTAGGGATTCAGTTTCCTTTAAGGTTATATTTAATTTGCTTAAAACCTCATCTTCTGTTTTTGCTCTCTCTAGCAATTCTTGCAAATCATCTTTGGATAAAGATTCTAAAACATAAACTTGAGAACGAGAAAGTAGGGCTGAAATAACTTCAAAAGAAGGGTTTTCTGTAGTTGCTCCAATTAAAGTAATAACTCCTTTTTCAACTGCTCCTAAAAGGGAGTCTTGCTGAGCCTTGCTAAACCTATGTATCTCATCAATAAATAGAATAGGAATATCTTTACCAAACAAGCCTAAGGAAGAAGCTTTATGAATAACTTCTCTTACATCTTTTACGCCTGAATTAATTGCTGATAATGTGTAGAATGGACGATCTAATTCCTGAGCAATAAGGTTAGATAAAGTTGTTTTTCCAACTCCAGGTGGTCCCCATAATATCATAGAAGGGATAAGCTTATTATTAATTGCGGTTTTAAGTGTTCCCTTATCGCCAATTAAATGTTTCTGTCCAATAACTTCTGATAGTTTTCTAGGGCGAATGCGTTCTGCTAAAGGGATGTTTTGCATGTTAAGTAATGCTTTTTATCAATCTTAACTTATGGGTATGAGTGCCAATTTCAGTATTGAATATTCCTTGTTGGTCAATTCTATCAATTCTTATTTTTCCTGATGCATGAATGATGTGATTGTCCTCTAAGATTATTCCAACATGAACAATTTTCCCTTCGTTATTATCAAAAAAAGCTAAATCTCCAGGTTCTGATTCATCAACAAAACTTAATGTTGTTCCTACATCAGCTTGCTGGTATGCATCTCTAGGTAAATTAATTCCTTGTAATCGATAAACCATTTGCGTAAACCCGGAACAATCAATTCCTAAAGGAGATCGGCCACCCCATAGGTAAGGCGCATTAAGATACATTAAAGCATTTTCTATTAATTTCTTTTTTTGTGTAAAACCTGGAGTAGTAAATCCGTCAAACTGATACATTTCATTATTGATAAGCGCATGCCCACTTTTGTAATTAGGCAATATACTTCCAATGACAATAGGTTGATGTTGCTTCTTAGTTATGATATCCAAAATATCAGTAGTAATTGTAGAAACATCTTTGTCTAATTGCTTATATTCTTCTTCAGGAATTTCTATCCATTGTTTGTTGCAAATCCACCCTTCATAGCTATCATGAGCTAAGCGTATTCTACTCCATTTCTTTCTGCACTCTAGGATCTTAAAATGTTCCCCAAAAATAATTTGGTTTACCATTTCTGATTGGTCAGCAGCCTCATTCCTCATTGGAATGATTGAAAGATTAGAAATTCCGTATTGCATTTATTTTTTATATAAGATGTTAATTAATGACTAATTTAATAATTCAATCACCATTGCTGAAGCACCACCACCACCATTACAAATTCCAGCAGCACCAATTTTACCGCCATTTTGTTTTAATACATTTATTAAAGTAACAATAATTCTTGATCCCGAACTTCCTAGTGGATGACCAATAGAAACTGCCCCGCCATTTACATTTACTTTACTTGCATCCAAATCTAAAATTTTTATATTGGCTAAACCAACAACTGAAAAAGCTTCATTTAATTCAAAGTAATCTACATCAGTTATAGCTAATCCTGCTTTCCTTAAAGCAATAGGTAATGCTTTTGCTGGTGCAGTAGTAAACCATTCTGGTTCATGAGCAGCATCAGCATAACTTACAATTTTTGCTAATGGCGTTAAGTTTAATTCAGCTGCTTTCTCGGCACTCATTAGTACTAGGGCAGATGCACCATCATTTAGTGTAGAAGCATTGGCAGCAGTTACTGTTCCTTCTTTATCAAATACTGGACGCAAAGCTGGAATTTTTTCCATTTTTACATTTTTGTATTCTTCATCTTCAGTAATTATTAAAGCATCACCTCTTCTTTGTGGTACTTCAACAGAAACTACTTCATCAGTAAATTTTCCTGTAGCCCATGAGTTTGT
>JACNFT010000114.1 GCA_014384505.1 Cryomorphaceae bacterium
GGAAAGCGTGTAAACGGGAAACTGTTTCGGGGGTTCGAATCCCTTCCTCACCGCATAAAACAAGAAAATACCCATTTGGGTATTTTTTGTTTTAAGGAAGTTTGAGTTTAATGAGAACCTTTGTTCGAAATGAAATTCTTGAGATTGGAACAATCGAAAAATCCCTTCCTCACCGCTTTCTAAACTAAAAAACCCTTGTATATCAATTATTTACAAGCGTTTTTTTATGTTGTCAGATTTGTTGTCGTTTTAGAGCTAATACATAGCTTTACTCCTCATCTCAGGAGTTGTAAAAAACTAATCCCATAAATTAGAAGGCATTTTAGATGATATTTCATATGTTTTTTGTTGAATGGATTTTTTTATGTCATTTTCAGATTTCCTTGAATTATCTAGCTGCATAGTTTGCCTTGTTTTTAGCACAACTTCTTCAGCAATTTCTCTTGCTCTTTCTTCAATCATATCCTCCAAGCTATTGTGCCTAGAGATAAATCCATATACCAAGTCCATATCTAAAACACGACCAACTTCCTTTAAGGTATTAATTGTAATAGCGCCTTCTTTTTCTCTTTTCTCCAAATCTCTTACTCCTTGCGGGGTGATATGGAGCCTTTCGCCTAATTGTCTTAAAGACATTTTTATTGAAACACGAATAGCGTTAACCCAACCATTATCTGGTTTTATCTCTGACTTTAAAACAGAAAAAGGATTTAATTTGCCTTGTGTTTCATCTAAAAAAAATTGGACTTTTGAACTCTTCATAAAGTTATAACTTTAAATTAATACTGCAATAATAAAACTATTACTTTAATTATACAACTATTTTTAAAGTTATATACTTAATAAATAAAAGTTAGTTAGTATTTTTAGAAAAACAGAAGAGGAGGAATTTTTGCATTCATTTCTAGTGAATAATCAATATTACATCTTTAAATAAAAGTCTTTACATAATTGAATGTACTTATCCGTGTAATTGTGCCTTGCCGTTTCAATAGTAAGGTATTCAGTTAAGATTATAGATATAACGAATCTGAATTCCATCATAACTCTTTTCACTTCTGACGCTTCATTTCCCTTTATGTAACAAACTCTATTGCAATATAATTTGTGCGTTGCAGCAATTTTACAAAAATATTCTTCAGAATCTTTAGGAATTATTACAGATAAAATCCCTTTTTCAGCAAGAAGATTAGCAGCATTATCTATCAACTCTTCAAAAGAAAGCGTGTTGGTATGCCTTGCAATATCTCTGCTTTGTTGAGATTTATTTTGAGGGAAAAAAGGTGGATTACTTACTATTAAATCAAATTTTAACTGGGAAGTGAACTCTTGCAAAGAAGTATGCTTGATTTCAATTCTTTCCTCCCAATCAGAATTACTAATATTTAACTGTGCTTCCTGGCTAGCTATTTTGTCAATTTCAATTCCAGTAACATTACCGATTAAATTTCTCTGCCCAAGCATTAATGTTATTAAGCCTGTACCACAGCCAATATCTAAAATATTGTTAGCTTTCTCACAAGATACCCAACAACCTAACAGCACTCCATCAGTCCCAACTTTCATTGCTGATTTTTCTTGTATTATGGAAAACTCTTTAAATTTGAAAACTGACATTTCAGTTTTATTTCAATTTTCTTTCTAAATTGGACCAACCCCCACCATTCACTACATTAGTGTAGCCTTTAGAAGAAAGTAATTTCTGTGCACCTGCACTTCTTATTCCAGAAGCACAACATGTAATAATTGCTTGATCTTTGTCCTTTAAATAGTCCAACTTTGAAGGCAATTCACCCAAAGGAATATTTAATGAATTCTCAATATGTCCAGAATAAAATTCATCTTCTGAGCGAACATCAATAATGATTCCACCACTTACAAGCATAGCTTTATAATCAGTATTATAAAAAAATCTTTTCTTCAGAAATAAAAGGGCAAGCAGGCATAATAGAATTACAGGTAAATGCTTCATACTACTCTAATAAATCAAACAAATCATCTAAATTAGGAGAAAGAATCATTTCAATTCTTCTATTAGAGCTTCTGCCCTGTTTTGTTTCATTACTAGCAATAGGCACAAATTCTGCTCTTCCAGCAGCTGTCAATTGCAAAGGATTTAAGCTAGGGTTTTTTGTAAGCACTTTCACAACATTGGTTGCACGCATTACACTCAAATCCCAATTATCTTTAACCAACCCATTCCCACTCAATGGGATATTATCCGTATGCCCTTCAACTAAAATTTCTAAATCTGTTTGGGTGGATAAAACAGTTGCTAACTTATTAAGTGCTGTAACTCCTCCACTATTTACTATATATTTTCCTGAAGCAAATAATAAATCTTCTTCTAAGGAAATATATACTTTTCCGTTTCTCTGTTCAATAGTTAACCCTTCTCCTTCCAAACCAATTAGTGCTTTTGAAATTGATTTTTTTAAAGCAGTAACTATAGAATCCTTCCTATTAATAATAGTTTCTAACTCGGTAACTCTTATTGAACGAGCGGACAACTCCTGCTCTGCTAATTTCAACTCTTCCTCCTTGACCCCTAATGAGTTAGATAGATTATTTAACTCATTCTCTTTTTCAAAAAGTGCAGTTTGAGCTTGCTCCAATTGTTCCAATAATTTCTTAGTTTCCTTGGCTTTGTCAGCCATATATCTACTGTTTTTGGACGTCAGTAAATCATAAGTATCACTAAGTTCATTATACTTATCTTGTAAAATAGTAAGTGCTTTTCCATTCTGAACAGAATCATTTCTTAATTCACTAAGCTGAGTTTCAAGAATAAGAATTTTCCCTTCTTTTTCTTCTAAATCGTTATTTAATTGCAATACCTTTTTTTCACTAGCAGATAACTTATTGTTTGCTGTTTCGTGTTCAGACAATAAAGAATTATGAATTTTAGGTGCTACGCATGAGCTAACTAAAAATAGTATAGCACTAAGGTATAAAATAGACTTTTTCATTTTAAAAATTTTTATCTTCTCAAAACTACAAAGGAAGGAAGTTAAAATAGAAATGAATAATAATACTTTTCAACACGAGAATATGATAAGAAACTAGCGTGCCCAATAACCCTCAACCCAAATAAATCCGTTTAAACTAACCTCCCAAAATCCTGACACCCAATAATGCCCGGTTCTTTCGCGTATCCACTGTCCTTTAATCCAAATATAGTCTCTATAAAAGTCACTCCATTTCCAGTGTCCTTCAACCCAAACATAATTTTTTCGAATGTTGTTAGGGCGTTTTACAATTACATGTGGCCGGTTTGGTTTTGAAACTACAACTCTTGACGAATGCTGATGAGTTGGAGGTCTTTTAACCGTAACACCTCTATTACGATTAGTTTTTTTAACTACTACTTTATTGGTTTTTTTGTTATGTTGTGATTTTATTACAACTTGAGCAAAACTACTTTGAGGAACAAATAAAACGGCTCCAAAAAGAAGAATGAAACTAAAAACTATTTTTTTCATGGCTATATATTTTAAAGATTAGTACTTTTATACTTCAAACTAAAGCTTAAAAGTATGAAAAAAATTATTAATTATTTTTTACAAGGATTATTGTACATTGTACCCATATCAGTAACACTCTATGTGGTCTATTGGACATTTCAAAAAATTGATGGAATACTCCCTTTTCAGTTCCCAGGACTTGGTTTAATTGTAATTATTGCGCTTATTACTTTTATTGGTTTTGCAGGTTCAGTAATTATTGCGAGCCCTATCAATTCCTTTTTTCAACGACTACTAAGAAAAGCTCCCTTGTTAAAGACTATCTATTCATCAATGAAAGATTTAATGAGCACTTTTGTAGGAAAAAAGAAAGGATTTAATCAAGCTGTACTCATTAAACTATATGAAAATTCAACTATTGAACGTTTAGGTTTTATAACAAATGAAAATTTAAGTTCATTAGGAATTAAGGGCGGTAAAATTTTAGTCTATCTTCCTCACTCTTATGCTTTTTCTGGGCAACTTTTTGTAGTAGAAAAATCTTATATTACCCCAATTGATAAACCCTCATCTGAAATTATGAAATTAATCGTTTCAGGTGGGGTTACTGAGATTGAAAATTAAACCTAACTTTGTAGCATAAATTCCTCAGATTATGAAAAGAACATTACTATCTTTATTTACCACACTATTTTGCCTAACATTATTTGCAGGCGACACAACAACTATTCGTATACACGACCATACTGACATGACTTGGTACGGAAATTATGATGAGTGGGGAGAACTTCCTGATGCTACAAAAGACTACCGAAAAGTATACTTAAATTATACTATGGGCTGTGCCACAGGCGGTTGTTCTGATTGGGATTATACTTCTCAAATTTTTGTTAGACACAGAACAGGAGAAATTGATTCGACACTACAAACAGCTCCTTTGTTTACAGTAAATGGAACCATAACAGATTCTATACATTACAGTAGTGATTCAACTTATTTTCATTTCTGGGACATCACAACTAATACTATAGATTCAATACTATACACGCATTATGAAATAATAGAGTTTAACGACCCTAACAACCCAACAATTTCTACTGACACTTTAAGTGGTTGGATGGCTAATTACTACAATATGGAATTTGATAGTTTAGGGAATATAATTGACTCAAATTTTGTATCTGCCAACGCAACACTTTACCTTACTAATTATACTTGGTATACTGTTTATGATGTAATTGAAAATTATGAATTGGCGCGTGTAATTACTCCTTACGGAAGTGGTTTAGCAAACAACTGGGAGTTTACAACAGTTTTTGATGTTACTGATTTTATTCAAATTCTAAGAGATTCTGTTGAAATTAGATGTCATTATAGCGGTTGGTCATCAGGATTTAGTGCTACGCTTGATTTTGAGTTTATTGAAGGAACCCCTGCGAGAGATGTTGTAAGAGTTGAAAATATTTATAGTGGTGGGTATAACTATACTTCTTCAAGCGACTTTGAAGCCAATAAATTAACCCCTCAAACAAAATTTATTGAACCAAATAGTACGGCTGCAATGGTGAAAATGACAACAACAGGACATGGGTTTGACAACAGTGCTTCTGCTGCTGAGTTTAAGCCTATTGATTATTTTGTAAAAGTTGATGGAACCCTTACTCATACACAATACAATTGGGATGAGGATTGTGGAGAAAATCCTATTTTTCCTCAAGGGGGAACTTGGATTTATGATAGAGCAAACTGGTGTCCAGGGAAAAGGGCACAAGCTTTTGATCATGATATAACAACTCACATTACAGCAGGAGATTCTATTGAACTAAATATTGATTTCCAATCTTATTCGTGGAGTGGAACTCAAACACCATCTTATATAATTGAATGTCAATTATTTCAATATGAAAATGCAAATTTCTCAAATTCAGTTGAAATTATTGACATTATCAAACCTTCATTAAAAGATGAATATAGCCGTAAAAACCCTATTTGCGGAAAACCTTTAATCACTATTAGAAATTATGGTAGTAGCCCATTAACTACTTTGGACATTGAATACAAAGTAGTTGGGGGTTCTATTCACACCTATAGTTGGACTGGAAACTTAGCATTCCTTGAATCAGAAGATGTTGAACTACCGAACCTAAGTAACTGGTCGGGGAGCGAAAACACTTTTGAAGTAATACTTTCTAACCCAAATGGACAGGTAGATGATTATACTGCCAATAACACTATGCAAAGTGAATTTGAAAATGTCCCAGAATATCCTGAAACATTTGCACTTTGGTTTGGGACAAATGGTGGCGTAATAAATACTTTTACTCAAGAGTCTGAAACTACATGGGATTTTTACAATGAAAGTGGAAATCTTGAATTTACAAGTGGAAGCCTTTACGGAAATACTCAATATCGAGATACTTTGACTTTCACTGCAGGTTGCTATACATTTGTAGTGAATGATACTGATGAGGATGGATTAGACTTTTGGGCAAATAATGATGGAGGAGGTATGGTTCGTTTTCGTGAAATAGGAGCTTCATGGCTAAAGTCTTTTGATGCTGATTTTGGAACAAATATTATTCATCAATTTACCGTAGGTTATGCTCAAACTACTACATCAGTTGAACAAAATAGTTCTTGGGAAATATACCCTAATCCAACAACAAAAATCTTAACGATAGAAGGCATATCAAATGAAAAAACAAAACTGACACTTCAAGATAATCTTGGAAAAATAATCTTGGAAAGAACAATAACTAACTCAGGTTTCACTTCTGAAATTATAAACTTAGAGCAATTTGAAAATGGAATTTATTTCATTAAAATATCTAACTCCAAAGAAGAAATAACTAAAAAAGTAGTAAAAATATAAATGAAATATTGTAATTCATTAACCCAATATTCACGATTCAAAACACGTGAA
>JACNFT010000103.1 GCA_014384505.1 Cryomorphaceae bacterium
TTTAATCGATAATATTCCCGATTCCATTTCATCCTCACCCACAATTATTACAAACAGAACCCCCTTACTGTTAGCATAGGTCATTTGCTTTTTCATTTTAGCGTTTGAAGGGTATAATTCTGAACTAATTCCTGCAGCACGTAATTGCTTTAATAAAGGCAAGCAAAAAGCAGCTTCATCATCTCCAAAGTTGGCAAACATAACTTTAGTGCTTACATCAATATTATTAGGAAATAAAGCGAGTTCTTCCATCACAAGATAGATTCTATCAATTCCAAATGAGATTCCAACTCCTGAAACATCCTTTAATCCAAAATTAGAAGTTAAATCATCATACCTACCACCACCACCAATTGAGCCAATTTGCACTTCATTTGCTTTTACTTCCAAGATGCAACCTGTGTAGTAATTAAGCCCTCTAGCTAGCGTAATATCAAAAACTAAGTTAGCAGATTGCAATCCTAATTCTGTAACATTATCAATTACAAACTGTAATTCTTCTAATCCTTTTTTACCTGTTAATGAATTTTCTAAAAGAGAAAATAAATCTCCAACATTTTTGGTATTCAAAAAAGCATCTAAAATAGAAAGAGCTTCTTTTTTCACGCCTTTGCTTTCCATTTCTTCTTTTACCTTATCAACACCAATTTTATCCAATTTATCTAAAGCAATTACTATCTGATCAAATAAATCAGTTGCCCCCATCAACTCAACCATTCCACTAAGTACCTTTCTGTTATTGATGCAAATATCTACATTAGGAATATTTAATTTTGTAAACACATCATCATATAATTGCACCAATTCCACTTCACAAAGCAAGGAATCCGTACCAATTACATCAGCATCACATTGGTAAAACTCACGATACCTGCCTTTTTGTGGCCTATCAGCACGCCAAACATTTTGCATTTGGTAACGCTTAAAGGGAAAAGTAATGTCATTCCTATTCTGTACCACAAAACGAGCAAAAGGTACTGTCAAATCAAAACGCAAAGCTTTTTCAACTATTTGTTTCGTTAAAGATTTTGAATCAGTATTCTCATCCAAGTTAACTTTAGATAAGTAATCTCCTGAATTCAACACTTTAAAAATTAAACGATCGCCTTCATCACCATATTTTCCTGTAAGAGTTTCGATATTCTCCATAGCAGGGGTTTCAATTGGGGCATAGCCATAGCATTCGAAAGCTGATTTTACAGTTTCAAAAATGTAATTTCTTCTGAACATTACTTCAGATGTGAAATCACGCATTCCTTTTGGTATGGATGGTTTTGTATTACTCATAATTGTTTGCAAATATCGTAAAATATAATAGATAAATTTCATTAGATTTGGTCCGAAAATTATGAAACAATTATTTACACTATTCCTTCTTATATTACTGTCTTGCAATATGAATAATTTCAATACTGTTAATACTATAAATCAGGACCCTAATGAGATTAATGCGATAAAGAAGATGCTAAGCAACCAACAAGATTGTTGGAATAATGGAGATATTGATGGATTTATGCAGGGATATTGGCAGTCAGAAAAATTAATTTTTACATCTCTAAGGCATAAACCAGCATATGGGTGGAATAACACCTTAGAGAGGTATAAAAATAGTTACCCAACAAAATCTAGCATGGGAGAATTAAAATTTCAAATTTTAGATTTGAAACTTATTTCAAAAACTACTGCAACTCTAAAAGGAAAATGGGAACTTATTAGAGAAAAGGACAACCCTAACGGAATATTTTGGTTGGATATTGATAAATTTGATAAAGATTGGTTAATTACAAAAGATTCCACCCTATCATTTGAGATTAATACCCCTTTATAGCTTATGAGAAAATACCTTTCTCTTATAAAATTTAGTCATACTATATTTGCAATGCCATTTGCACTTATTGGTTTTTTCTTAGCTACAAAGTCAAATGAATTTCAGTGGATTTTACTTTTATATGTAGTGCTTTGCATGATTTTTGCACGCTCGGCAGCAATGGCATTTAACCGCTATATTGACAGAGATATTGATACTAACAATCCAAGGACTGCTCAAGTAAGAGAGATTCCTAATGGAAGTATTAAAGCCAATTCAGCTTTGGTATTTGTTATCATCAACTGCTTGTTATTTATTGGCACAACTTATATGATTAATCCACTATGTTTAGCACTATCACCGGTTGCCCTATTGGTAATTTTAGGATATAGTTACACCAAACGCTTTACAGCTCTTTGCCACTTAGTATTAGGTTTAGGTTTGGCACTTTCTCCTATTGGAGCTTACTTAGCAGTTAGCGGAAAGTTTGATGTTGTGCCTTTGCTATTTTCAGTAGCAGTTCTTTTTTGGGTTAGTGGTTTTGATATTATTTATTCCTTGCAAGATCAGAAGTTTGATAAGGAACAGAAACTTCATTCTGTTCCTGTACTGATAGGAACAAAAAACGCCTTAACCTTATCTAAACTTCTACATTTCCTTACATTTTCCTCACTAAGTATTGCTGGTTCTTTTGGTGATTTTAGCCTATTCTATTGGATAGGTTTTGGGATTTTTAATATTCTACTTATTTATCAACATATTTTAGTGAAGCATAACGATTTAAGCAAAATTAATCTTGCATTTTTCACCACAAACGGCATTGCTTCAGTTATTTTCGGGATATTTGTTCTTATTGACATTTTAAACTAAACGAATGAAAAAAATAACCTTAGTTCTACTTAGTATTTTAAGTATTAACTTATCAGCACAGGAATACTTTCAGCAAGAAGTAAACTATACAATTGATGTATCCTTAGATGATGAAGCTCATACCCTAAAAGGAAACGAGTATATAGAATACACCAACAACTCTACTAATGATTTGGATTTTTTATGGTTCCATATTTGGCCAAATGCTTACAAAGAAAAAACTACTGCATTATTTCAGCAAGATTTAGAGGACGGTTCTAAAAAAGGATATTACGCTACTGAACAGGAAAGAGGTTTTATTAATGGGCTCGATTTTAAAGTAAATGGCGAAAGAGTAAGATGGGATTATCACCCAGAGCATATAGACATTTGTAAACTGATATTAAACAAACCTCTAAAAGCTGGGGGAAGCATACAAATTTCAACTCCCTTTTTTGTAAAAATTCCTGACGCTAAATTTTCTCGTTTAGGACATGTGGACCAATCCTATATGATTACTCAATGGTATCCAAAACCTGCTGTATATGATATTGATGGTTGGCACCCTATGCCCTACCTAAATCAAGGAGAATTTTATTCTGAATTTGGAAGTTTTGATGTGAGTATTACTTTACCTAGCAACTACACAGTTGGTGCTACTGGTGATTTGCAGAACTCAGAAGAAATTGCTCGTTTAAACAAGTTAGCAGCAATAACTGATACCCTTACGAATTTTAGTGATGATATGAGTTTTCCTCTATCTGATTTAAGCACTAAAACATTACGCTATATCCAAAGCAATGTGCACGATTTTGGTTGGTTTGCCGACAAGCGTTTTCATGTATTAAAAGGAGAGGTAGAATTACCTCATTCTAAAGAAATCGTTACGCTCTGGACTATGTTCACCAATAATGAAGCTGACCTTTGGAAAAATTCCATAGAATACATGCATGATGCCGTTTACTATTATTCTCTTTGGAATGGCGATTATCCATACAAGCAATGCAGTGCTGTTGATGGAACAATATCAGCTGGAGGTGGAATGGAATACCCGAATGTAACTGTAATTGGAGAAATGGGTAATGCCATTTCCTTGGATGAAGTAATTACACATGAAGTAGGTCATAATTGGTTTTACGGCATACTAGGAAGTAATGAAAGGGATCATCCTTGGATGGATGAAGGATTAAACTCTCACAATGAAATGCGTTATATGCGCATCAAATATCCTGATTACAATATGGTTACAGGGAGTCTTCCAAAATTTATTAAAAAGACATTGGACCTTGAAGATTATACAAATAAACACATTTATGGAGAAATGACGTATTTCATGAATGTTTGGACAGGTAAAGATCAGCCAATAGAACTACATTCAGCTGAGTATACTGGAATGAACTATGGTGGAATAGTATATTCTAAAACAGCCATAGTATTTGATTATTTAATGGCTTATTTGGGTGAAGATGTATATGATGAATGTATGCGCACCTATTTTAAAAAATGGCAATATAAACACCCACAACCAAAGGATTTAAGAGTTGTTTTTGAACAGGTAACAGAAAAAGATTTATCATGGTTTTTTGAAGACATAATCAATACAACAAAGCAGTTAGATTATTCTATTGTAGACATTAAAAAAGAAACTAAGGATTTACTCATCACACTAAAAAATACAGGAGAGATAAAAGGACCTGTTATTATTAGTGGCATAAAGGATGGAAAAAGCATGACCCCACTTTGGATAGAAGGCTTTAAAGATAAAAAAACAGTTCGCTATTTTAATGGGGATTATGACAATATTAGGATTGATTATAATGGATATATGCCAGAAACAAACCGAAATAACAACATCATAAAAACTAAAGGATTATTTAAAACCTGTGAACCTTTAAAACTACAAATTATTGGAAGTTTCTATCACCCTGAAAAAACGCAAATTTTCTTTCATCCAATGATAAAATGGAACATGTATGATGAATTATCTATTGGAGGCAGCTTTTACAATCGCTTTGTACCTAAGGAAGGGTTTTCATACAAACTAACACCAATGTACAGTGCTAATGCTGAAAACAATATAGCAGGAAGTGGAAAATTAGGCTATGAAAAACACAATCAATCAGCACTAATTAGCAGGTATAAATTAGGAATAAAAGCTGACCAATATTTATATTCTACTACTGATCAATACAAACGATTTGAACCTAGTTTAGACCTTGATTTTAGAAAAGAAAACCTAAGAAGTAAAAAACAAAGTTTTATCCATACTTCATTCATCCATTTAAACAAAGGGAATGAAACGATTCAGTTTGGAAAAGCAAACTATACTTATTCCAATAAAAGAACAATTAGCCCCTACTCCATGCACATAAAAACAGAGTTTGGGAAAGTGTTTACAAAAGCAAATGTGATTATAAATTACAATCATCATATTAATAACAAAAAACGCTTACAACTAAGAGCTTATGCTGGTTTAGTAAAAACTGAAAGTTCAATTTACAACTTACAAATGACAGCTTGGAATGGATTAAACGACTATATGTTTTCTGAAAAATCATTAGGCAGAAATGCTAGTGAAGGGTTATACACCCAGCAATTATTTATGAATGAGGGAGCTTTAAAACATCATACTAATATCAGCTCCAAAAAATGGTTAAGCACTTTAAGTGCAGAATACAATTTAACAAAAAGATTCAGGTTGTATGCTGAAGGAGGAACAAACGGTACTGATGTAGCATATGGAGCAGGATTACGCATTCCATTACTCCAAAATATTGTAAACATTTACCTTCCTGTTTACACTGAAGAAGGTATGGTAGACTTTGAAAATTACCAAGATATTTTCAGGTTTGATATCAACTTTGACTTTAAATTAAGCCTATTTTAACATGAATAAAAAACGACTAGCAATTTCCGTATTATTTACCTTATTTATATGTTACATAGATGAAGGATATTATAGCTTTGACTGGATGAATTCACTAGAAAATTGGATTGTTTTCATTCCTTATGTATTGGTAATTTACCTGCTCTTTTCAGGAATGAATAAAGCGTGTTTGTTTATTTCAGGATTTTTCCAGGATTCAAAATCCCTTTAGGATCAAATAGGTTTTTAATTCCTTTTTGCAAGTCCAATGCTTTTTCAGAAAAGACAATATCCATATAGTCTTTCTGAACTAAACCTATACCATGTTCGCCACTTAGTGTTCCTCCTAAACTTTTAGTTAACTCAAATATCTCTCTGATTCCTAAAGTAAGTTTCGTATTCCAATCTTCATCACTCATCTCCCCTTTTATAATATTGATATGTAAGTTTCCATCACCAGCATGACCATAGCAAACGGACTGAAAACCATAATCCTTTCCAATTGCTTTCACTCCTTTTAAGAGTTTTGCTAACTCTGCCCTAGGAACCACAGTGTCTTCTTCTTTGTAAATAGAATTAGACTTTACTGCTTCACCAATTGCTCTTCTTAGTTTCCATAATTGCTCTTTTTGGCTTTCACTATCAGCAAGAAGAATCTCCCCACATTCAAACCCTTCCATTACTTCAAAAATGCGTTCACAATCTTTATACAGAATATCCATGTCATTTCCATCCACTTCAACCAAAAGGTGCGCTTTTACATCATCATTAATTTGAAGTTTGACATCAGTATATTTTAAAGTCCAATCAATTGCATCACGCTCAATAAATTCCAAAGC
>JACNFT010000082.1 GCA_014384505.1 Cryomorphaceae bacterium
ACTATTGGTAATATCATTATAGAATTGATTCTATAATTTGATCTACACTCATTCCCTCAGCTTCTGCCTTATAATTCATGACAATTCTATGGCGTAAAATTGGTTTAGCAACTGCTTTTACATCTTCAATATCAGGAGCATACTTTCCATTTATTGCAGCATGACACTTAGCCGCCATAAGCATAAACTGAGACGCTCTTGGTCCTGCACCCCATTCAATATATTGTTTTACTACTTCAGGAGCTTTGTCAGACTTTGGCCTAGTTTTAGCTACTAAACTAACAGCATATTGTAATACATTATCCGTTACAGGTAACTTTGTTATCACCTGTTGACATTCCATTATTTGTTCAGCTGACATAATGGTATTTAAAGTAACTTCATTTTTAACAGTAGTCTGTTTTACAATCTGTAATTCCTCTTCATAACTAGGATAATCTAAAATTACATTAAACATAAATCTATCAAGCTGCGCTTCAGGTAAAGGATAAGTTCCTTCCTGTTCAATAGGATTTTGTGTAGCCAAAACAAAGAATGGTTTATCCAATTCGTATCGAGTACCTGCATTAGTTACTGATCGTTCCTGCATAGCTTCCAATAAAGCCGACTGTGTTTTAGGAGGCGTACGATTTATCTCATCTGCCAAAATAATATTTGCAAATAAAGGTCCTTTTACAAATTTAAAATTTCTGTTTTCATCTAGTATTTCAGCTCCAACAATATCAGAAGGCATTAAGTCAGGTGTAAACTGAATACGGTTAAAATTAAGCCCTAAAGAATCAGAAATAGTTTGCACCAATAGAGTTTTTGCCAAACCAGGAACACCTACCAACAGACAATGTCCATTACAAAAAATAGAGATTAATACTTGCTGTACAACAGCATCCTGCCCTACTATTACTTTTGCTATTTCATTTTTAAATTCATTGTATTTAACAACAAAATCATCTATAGCTTTAACTTCATTACTCATATTATTTACTCCATTTATTTGCCAATTCACATTTAGCTAACTCGTCAGATAACTTTATGTAAGTTTTAGCAATAGTTATACTCTTCCATTTCTCAAGCGTTTCTTGTTTTTTAGCATTGATTGAATATTCTTTAATTTTCGCAAAGTCATCAACCAAATTTGCTTTATGCTGCTCAGTTCGTTTGTTCAACCTTAAAATACGGTAGGCTTTATTTTCGTCCTGCATTTGAATAACAGCAGGAGAAGAAACCTCTGTTTCCTTTAATTTTTCAATTACTAAACGCAAAGCAAGAGCCATATCCTCAAGCGTATGTGAAGTAGACATAGTATTTGGGTTTAGCAACAAACCTCCATTACTCTTATTTTCATCATCTGAATATTCACTTACAGCTTGGTCAAAAGTAATTGTTTCTTCATTTATTTCTTTTGCAATATTATCCATTTTAAGTTTTGCAGCATGTAAAGCCGTAGCTGTTACTTTAGTTTTAATAAGGATATGTCTCACATTAATTTGTTCTCCTCTCCTTTCAATTAATTGTACAATATGGTATCCGAATTGAGATTCTACTACCTTTGAAATTTCACCTTCTTTTAAACGAAAAGCAGCTCTTTCAAACTCAGGAACTAAATCTCCTCTATTTACAAAACCAAGCTCTCCTCCTTTAATTGCAGAACCAGGATCATCAGAATACAAGGTAGCCAACATTTTAAAATCTTCTCCTTTATAAACTCTGTCTCTAAAATTATTTAGTTTTTCTCTGATATTATCTTTCTGATCATCTGTAATCTCTGGTTTAATCACGATTTGAGCTACTTCAACTTGAGTTGGCATGGTTGGGATTTCGGCATCCGAAAGTAACGCATAAGATTCTTTTACTTCTGCAGGGGTTACCTTTAATGATGAAGTAAGTTTAGTTTGCATTTTTTGTGCCATAAACTGATCTTTAATTACTTTTCCAAGTTCAAGTTTAATATTTGCTTTTGATTTCCCAAAATAATCCTCTACTTTCTGTACAGAACCTAATTGAGTTTCAAAATAGGATAAACGTTTATTAACTTCATCTTCAACCTCATCATTTGAAACGACTAAACTATCCAGTTTTGCTTGGTTAACTAATAATTTCTGAAACAATAAATCTTCCGCAATTTGACATCTAATTTCATTGGACTTAATATTTCCTTGTGATAAATACTGCAGGTATTGCGATTCAATTTCTGATGTAAGAATAATCTCATCACCAAGTACTGCTTCAATTTTATCAATTGATTGAGCTGATAAACTAAAGCTAGTTAAAGTTAATAATAGAAAATAATATATTTTATTCATTAGTATATTTTAATTTTTTTCAAAGCTAAAGCATTCTGATATAACTCGTCCTCAAGTTGCTTTAAATATTGTATTTTATTTTTATTTAGTAAAACATTACGAATTTTTTCGCGTTCCAACGCTAACGGACTAATACTTCCTTTTATTTGATAATTCTTAATGTAAATGTAATGACGGTATTGCTGATCTTCAAACCAAACCCCTTTTGTGTTCTCTAAAAAATATTCTTCCTCAGTAATAAATTTAGGTAACTTATTATTAATGCTTGAAAAATACTGCCAACTACTATCTGAAAGATAATACTCCTTGGCAAACTGATGACAATAATCAGTTAAGCTTTCTATATCATCTGGCTTATTAGATTTATACCATTTTTTTAAGTTTTTTGACTTAGGAGCTGATTTATCCACAACAATATACCTGCCCATAAATATATTTTTAACTAACTTGAACTCCTCACGATACTGATTATAATAATCAGATATCTCCTTTGAGGTAATACTTGTATCAAAATTTTGATTAATCAATTCTTGCTGATATGCATATATTAAAAGGGAAGAACGATACTCAGCAATCTGTGCTTCATAATTCAACAAATCGCTACTTAAATTTATTTCAGCATGATAAATCATCAATTGCTTTCTAATCCAAAGGTTCATGTAACGCTCAATAAAAAAAGTACTATCTTCAGTTGCTTTAGGCATTTCTTTCAAAACTTCTGAAAGCAATAAATCTTTTTCGTTCACACTAGCGATAATTTGTTTATTATCACTTTTAAAACAAGAAACAGTAAACGTTAGAAATGCTATTATTAAAAATGTTTGCTGTTTATTCATTTACTGTTTAATAAGTGTGTAAAGCACTTCATTATTAATACTTACTTTATATTTTTCTTGTAAGGAAGCAATCCATTCTAACTCCAAAGTATTTTGATAATCAGAAATTACTTTTCCTCTGGTTTCATTCAATTCCTTTAATCCTGATGCTAATACTTCATGAATATCAACAATAATATAACTCCCATCACTAGTTTTAATATCTGCAGCAATACCTAACTCCCAATCTACTGCATCAACATATTCATTTTCTCCTTTTACAAATTTCTTAGTATTTATTTGTAAACTCAAAGGCGCATCAGTATTTGTTTCAGTTAATATTTCAGCATCAGTAATATTCCCTCTATGTTTCTTGTATATTGCTCTTTTTACTCTAATAGCAGTTGCTAAATCAATACAGCTATAAACAGAAGCATCTACTCTATTTTCCCATCTATAATTACTGTTATTGGCTGTAAAGAAATTTTGTAAACCAACAGTATCCTCAACTGCCTTAGTCCATACTTTAGTATTTGTTAAATCAAAAAGTAAAATCCCCTCACGATATTCTTGTAGCAATGCTTTATACTCTGGGTATTTTGTTTCTAATTGACTTTCCTCATACGCTAACAATTCCTGATTTACAAAAGCGGTATACAATTCATCAAAATCACTACCTGCCTTTTGATTAAGTAAAATATAATTTACAAACGAACTGACTGCAATTGCTTTTCCGTTAATAGTAACTAGCCTAGTATTATTTTTTGATGAAGAACTAAACGTTCCTGTAGTTATAGTATTGGATGCTTTCATTCGAAAAGCAGTATAAACTTTTGGATTACTTTCAACTTTATAAGTTGTATGCAATTTAGCAAATAAAGCTTGCTTACTTAGCTCACCTCTTGAATCACTTTCAATTTTTCTTTTTAATTCTACTTTAATATCTTCAAACTTAGGAATTCCTTTTCTTTCCAATAAAGTGATAATATGCCAACCATATTCTGTACGGAACGGAGCAGATACATCTCCTATTTCTTTTAATTCAAAGGCAACTGTTTCAAATTCTGGCACCATTTTACCAACACCAAAAGCAGGAAGGCTTCCACCCTTTACAGCTGTTGATCTATCTTCTGAAAAACGCTCTGCAACATCAGAAAATTTCTCACCATTCTTAAGCAACTCTGAAACTTTATTAATTTTATCTTTTGCTTCATTTAATTTTTTATCATCAGACCCTTGCCCTGATTTGAACATAATATGTGCTACCTTAACTTCTCCAGAGGCTTCACGTTTGTCAGTAACCTTAATAATGTGATAACCATATTTAGTTCTAATAGGTAATGAAATTTCACCAATCTCTGTACTATAAGCTGCAGATTCAAAATCGTATACCATCATAAAAGCAGTAAAATAACTTAAATTCCCATCATTAGTTAAAGCTGATTTATCATCTGAATTCTTTTGTGCAGCAGCTGCAAAAGAAATTGTATTAGCTAGAATTGATGACCGAACAGCTAATGCTTTATCATAAGCTTCCTTTTCTTGCTGTGCAGTTGCCTTTTCGTCAACTGAAATTAAAATATGACTTGCTTTTATATCTTGTTTCATTCTATCATAAGCTTCAGTAAGCATATTTTCATCAAACTCCTTATTTTTTAAATAAGGTTTAGCTAATTGTATTCTATATCCATCTAGCTCACTTAAAAAAGCTGTAATTGTATCTAATCCTAACTCATCAGCTTCTTTAACTTTTAACTTAAAATTTACAAATAGCTGCATGTACTCGTCTAAGTACTTTTTTGTTAATTCTGTGTTATTATTGTTTTTATAAAAAACATTCTTAAATTCCTCTAATGATATATTTTGACTATCAATAGTTAATACATTTTGAGCTGATATTACTAGAGCAAAAGCTCCACATAAAATACTTAATCCTATTTTTTTCATTTTATTTTTTAATTTTATTTTCTACTATAATTTGGAGCTTCTCTAGTTATTATTACATCATGAGGATGACTTTCAGCAGCCCCAGCAGCAGTGATTTTTAAGAACACAGCTTTGCCTAAATCTTTTATTGAAGCCGAACCTGTATAGCCCATTCCAGCTCTTAATCCACCAATCATTTGATGAATTACTTCTCCTAATGTTCCTTTATAAGCAACTCGACCTACAATTCCTTCAGGTACTAATTTTTTAACATCTACTTCTCCGCTTTGGAAATACCTATCTTTAGAACCATCCTGCATAGCATCAATCGAACCCATACCCCTATAGGATTTGAATTTTCTGCCTTCAAAAATTATTGTTTCACCTGGGGCTTCTTCCACTCCAGCAATGATTGAACCTAACATAACCGTACTAGCCCCACCTGCAAAAGCTTTTACAATATCACCTGAATATCTAATTCCTCCATCAGCAATTAAAGGAATATTATGTCTATTTGTAACTTCAGCAACATCAATAACAGCAGTTAATTGAGGTACGCCAATTCCTGCTACAACTCTAGTTGTACAAATTGAACCTGGACCAATTCCAACTTTTACTGCATCAGCACCAGCATCAATTAATGCTTGAGCTGCAGCTGCAGTAGCAATATTTCCTACAACAATATCCAAATTAGGGAAAGCTGATTTAACTTTTTTAAGCACTTCAACTACCCCTTTAGTATGTCCATGAGCTGTATCAATAATAATAGCATCAACAGATGCATTAGAAAGAGCTTCAACTCTTTCCAGAACATCATCTGTAATGCCAACAGCAGCTGCTACTCTTAACCTACCGTATTGGTCCTTACAGGCATTAGGTCGCATTCTGTTTTTAATAATATCTTTGAATGTAATTAATCCAACAAGTTGATTTTCGGAATTAACAATAGGTAATTTTTCTATTTTATTTTCTTTTAAAATACTTTCAGCATTTTCTAAATCATTTAATTTAGTAGTAATTAGATGACCTGAAGTCATTACTTCTGAAATAGAAAGATTCATATCTTTTTCAAATCTTAAATCTCTATTGGTTACAATTCCTAGAAGTTTTACATCTTCATCTATAATAGGAATTCCTCCAATTTTGTTTTCTCGCATCAAAGCAAATGCATCACCAAC
>JACNFT010000115.1 GCA_014384505.1 Cryomorphaceae bacterium
CAAGTACAACCCTAATGATTTGGGTTTCTTATATTCAAATAATGAAATAGCTAATGGAGTAGTTTTAAGCTATAATCAATTTAATGAGACTAAACGATTTATTAACTTTGCTAGCGCCCTAGAAATAGAACATCAATCCTTATTTACAGAACAGAAATTTGTAGATTTTTATTATCAATTAGAAACATACGCAACTTTAAAAAACTACACTACCATTTTTATGCGCGCTAATCTAAGCCCTTATGAAAAAAATGACTTCTATGAGGCAAGAACTAATGATTTATTACATCCGCTTAAAAGAAAAGAAACAATAAATGGTGGTGGATTTATCTCAACAGATTACAGAAAAAAACTAGCTATTGATATTGGTGGTGGAGCGGCTTTAAATCCACTATACAAAGGTTATGGATACCATTGGAGAATTTCTCCAAGATATAGAATAAATGATAAAATCTCATTAAGCTATGTACTTTCTATTAAACAAAAATATAATGATATCGGATTTGTAAAAAATGATACTTTGGGCTTATTTATAGAACCTCCTAAAGTTGATTTTATATTTGCTAAAAGAAACACATACATGATTACCAATGTATTGAACCTTAATTATATTTTAAATAATAAAATAGATTTAACTGTTAAACTAAGATACCATCTGGATCAAGTTAAAAATTTAGAATTTAAAGTATTAGGAGATGATGGATATTTATATGATAGTCAATATATTGGAGAGCACGATATAAATTATACTACTTGGACTTCTGACATAGCTTTTAGCTGGTGGTTTGCTCCTGGAAGTCAAATGAGTTTGGTTTGGAAAAATGGTATCGACAATGAAAGTAATAGCTTAACAAATCATTGGATTGACAATCTAGAAGAATCATACAATCTAGCACAACAAAATAGCATTTCATTAAAAGTAATTTATTATTTAGATTATCTTTACCTCAGAAAATGATAAAAGCAAATAACATACAATATGCTTATGGAAACCTTGAGGTTTTAAAGGGAGTTAATCTTCATATTAAAAAAGGAGAATTTGTATCTATAACAGGAGCATCAGGTGCAGGAAAAACTACACTATTGCAATTACTAGGCACACTAGATGAAATTCAAACAGGTTCTCTAATTATTAACAACAAAGAAGTAAATACATTAAACCAAAAAGAGCTAGCAAATTTTAGAAATAAGGAAATTGGTTTTGTATTTCAATTTCATAATTTATTAGTTGAATTTACAGCTTTGGAAAATGTATGTTTACCTGCTTTTATTGCAGGTACAGATAAAAAACAGGCAGAAGAAAAAGGAATGGAACTATTAGCATTACTTGGATTAACTGATAGAGCAAACCATAAACCAGATGAATTATCAGGAGGTGAACAACAAAGAGTAGCAGTTGCTAGAGCACTCATCAACTCCCCTTCTATTATATTAGCGGATGAGCCTTCAGGAAATTTAGACTCCAAAAATGCAGAAGAATTACACAATTTATTCCTTAAGTTAAATAAAGAATTAGGACAAACCTTTGTTATAATTACACACAACAAGGAGTTAGCTAATTTGGGAAGTAGAAAACTTGAAATGAAAGACGGAAAAATAATTTAATTCAAAAAATACACTATTTCTAGTAAAAAGTTTAATTTTGCACTTTGATGAGATTTCAAAACCCACAACTGCTTTATTTCCTCTTTGCGATAGCAATTCCGATTCTCATTCACCTATTTAATTTTCGAAAACACAAAATCATTTATTTTAGTAGTATTCGTTTTTTAAAAGAAATTAAAGAAGATAATAGAAAAAAATCCAACCTAAAAAATCTACTTATTCTCCTTAGCAGAATACTTGCAATTAGCTGTTTAGTTCTTGCTTTTGCCAAGCCTTACATTCCAATTAACAGCAAAAATAAAACAACAAGTAATGTCTTTATTTATGTAGATAATTCTTTTAGTATGGATGCTGAAAGTATAGAAGGAAGACTACTGTCCATTGCAAAAGAAAAGGCAAGAAGCATAAGTAAAACCTACCCTACTGAAACTAATTTTTGGCTCATTAACAATGATTTTTTAGCCCAACATAATAACAGTAATAATGCTAATGAAATTTCAAGCCAAATTGATGCCATTAAAACATCAGCTCATAGTAAAAGCTTAAACCAAATTGTAAATAGGCAAGCTAGCTTAAATAATGAAAACGCTCATCTATATATCATTTCTGATATGCAAATTAGTGGATTACAAATTAAAGAGTTAAGTAATTTAGATAACAATACTTCACTTTTCTTAATTCCGATTACTGCTAATAAAAACAATAATATTAGTATTGACAGTTGCTGGATAAATACACCTGTATTTAGCAATGACCAAGAAATTTCTGTTTATGCTACTATTACTAATCAATCCGAGAACAATCTAAGTGACCAAGCTGTTTTTTTGAAAATAAACTCAAAACAAAAATCACAGCAATACATCAGCTTAAAAGCAAAAGAAAGCAAAATGATTAGTTTTACTTTTATGCCAGAAAACACTGCATTACAGAAAGGTTTAATACAAATAAACGACCATCCTATATCGTTTGACAACAACTGTTACTTCACTCTTAAAAACACAAACAAAGTAGCTGTTCTTTGCATCAATTCCTCTGCGAATAATACAGCAATAACCACCTTATTTAACAATGACACATCACTATTCAACTTTAAGAATACAACAGTTAAAAATATAGATTTCAATTCCTTTAAACAGCAAGATATTATTTTGATTAATGAGGTTAATGAATTTAGTTCTGGTTTTATTAATAGCTTAAATAATTTTACTAAAAATGGTGGAAGTATCGCTATTTTCCCACCTAAAGAAATTGATTTAACAAGCTATAACAATACGTTAAAACAATTAGGGATTGCTACATTTTCAGAGTTAAAAACCCAATCAGTTTTACTGGAAAATATAAATATAAAACATTCTATCTACAAACAAGTATTTGAAGGGAAATTAGATAAAATTAATTTTCCAGAAATAAAGAAATACTACCCAATAATTTCTGGAAATAATAGTAATAGTGTTGCTCTTTTAACTCAGGAAAACAAGGCAGAATTCTTATCCGTATTCTCTAAAGATAAAGGATCAATCTATCTTTTTAATAGCCCCCTTGACATCAAATTTAATAACTTTAGTAAGCATGCATTATTCGTGCCTACTCTACTGAATATAGCAACTTCATCCATCAGAACTGAATCTATTTATAACTCAATAAGCCCTGAGGATTATTTTAGTAGTAATGCAATAAAAAATAGTAATGCGCTAGTTCATCTTAAAAATGATAACATAGATATCATTCCTACTCAAAAAACACATTTAGGAAAGCAAGTGTTTTATACACATAATCAAATTTCTGAAAACGGAATTTACACTGTTGAAGTTAATGGAGAAATGATAGATGCCATTGCCTATAACTATACTACAACAGAAAGTAAGAGTCAAACGCTAACAATAAATGAATTAAAGGATTGGAAAAGCAGTATCAATTTAGATAACATACATATTATTAGTGGGAATACAAAATCACTAATTGCTACAATAAATGATAGCCAAAAAGCAAAAGAATTATGGAAAATAGCATTAATTTTTTCACTGCTATTTTTTGCAACTGAAATACTACTTATTAAATTGATCAAATCATGAATTTACTAATTAAGTCAGCTAAAATAATTGACTCTAATTCAAAGTACCATAATAAGATAATGGATGTATTTATCAAAGATGGTAAGATTGAGAAAATTGCCAAATCAATTAAATCCTGTAAGGAATCATTAGCTAAAGGAACAGAAATTGAATATTCAGCCAATAATTTGCACCTATCACCAGGTTGGTTTGATTTACATGCCAATTTTTCGGAACCAGGAAACGAGCAGAAAGAAACTTTAGAAAGTGGTAGTAATGCAGCTATAAAAGGAGGATTTACTGGAATAATGATAATGCCAAACACCACTCCAAGTCTTGATAATAAAGGAATGATAAAATTCATTCAAAATGCAACAACAGGAAATATAGTTGACATCCTGCCTGCTGGCAATTTAACAAAGAAACAAGAGGGTAACGATATAGTTGAAATGCACGATATGAGTAAGGCTGGTTGCTTGGCCTTTACGGATGACAAAAAATCCATCAAAAGAAATGAAGTACTAAAAATTGCCATGCTATACGCTAAGGATTGCAATGCTTTAATAATGAACTATCCAAATGAAAATAGCATAGCCAATGATGGCTATATGCATGAAGGAGCTGTAAGTACAAAACTTGGACTAAAGGGAATTCCTTCTCTGGCAGAGGAAATAATGGTGGATAGAGATATAAGTATTTGCGAATACACTAATAGTCGTTTTCACCTTAGCTACCTAAGTACGAAAGGAAGTGTTGAGAAAATAAAAAAAGCAAAATCAAAAGGATTAAATATTACTGCTGATGTTGCACTGCACAATCTTTTTTTAACAGATGAAGCTATCAATAACTTTGATACTCGTTACAAAGTAATGCCCCCTCTAAGAACTAAAAAAGACAATAAAGCATTAATAAAAGCATTAAAAGAAGGAACTATTGATGTCATAACAACTGACCATAGCCCACAAGATGACGAACATAAGAGAGTAGAATTTGATAATGCTGCAGATGGAATAATCGGTTTAGAATCAGCATTTGGGCTTTTAGGAAAATACCTACTTCCTCAACTTGGGTTAAGTCAGCTAATTGAAAAGATAGCGATAAATCCAAGAAAGATACTAGGTATAAATGAAGCTACATTAATTGAAGGAAATATAGCAAATATCACTTTATTTAATCCTGATATGGAATGGGAATTTACAAAAAAAGATATAAAATCAAAATCGAATAATACGCCTTTCATTGGAGAAAAACTAAAAGGAAAAGCATTAGCTATTTTTAATAATGATCAATTTAAGGAATGTTAATATAACATTATTATTTTTTCTACACTTCCGTCATCATATAGATAGAATAGAGTTGTTTTACCTAATACCTTATCAAATTCAATTTCTCTTCCAAGTAAATCAGTAATTTTTATTAAATTTCTAGGTTTTAATATACTGCCATTTTCATCAATAGAAGTACTGCTTTCTACTGAATCCCAAAGATATAAATCATCAATTGCAGCCTCAACTAAACTACCACCACTTAAGGATCCATTAGTACTATCAGAAGCAACAAACTTTAACTGAACCTGAGTACTATTTAAGCTAATATAATCTTTAACTCTAAAAGCAAATTGTCTCCAACTTATATCAGAAGTAAGATTATTTTCAATACTTTCCCAATTAACTCCATCACCAGTAATAGATACCTGCCACCAATCAGCATTAGGCTCAGCACCAGTATTATTAGTAAACCATCTCCAATAAGAAAATGCAGGATTTATATAACTTGAAAGATCATAAGTAGGAGAATATAATGTAGTATGCCCGCCATCAATATCATTCTCTCCAATACTAGCACTTGATGAAGTTGCATTGCCTGTAAATGCACAATCAGAACCTCCATTGGTATGCTGTTGATCAGTTTGCACAAGATCTCCGTTATCGGTATATGAGCCAACAGGAGATCCAATTTCCCATAATCCAGTTGTTGCATTATCATCCACATCTCCAGTTTGCCAAAAACCCATACTGAAATCAAAATCCTCTTCCTCCATAAGGTCATAACCAACCATAACAAAGTAAGGAACATTAGCATTATCTAAAGGAGATAAATTAGCAGCCATTGGTGTTATTCCAGATTCATTCCCGTAATTATCACTTAATGAAATGTAATAAGCAACAACCGTTCCATTAGGCTGTGCAGGAATAGTTGTTGTAAAGGATGACGTACCGCTCATCACAAGATTATTCCAAGTAGTTGCATCATTTAATCTGTAAAAACAATTAGTAGATCCTAATGCCCATGGATAAGTAATCCCAACACTTGCATTTATACTAATTGCT
>JACNFT010000062.1 GCA_014384505.1 Cryomorphaceae bacterium
CAGCAACAGGCATAATCTTATTTATCATTGCTGAAACTTGCCCAACCTCCAGCTCACCTTCATCCAAATCTCCCTCAAACATACCTATCTTAGCTCTACCCCTACCTAATAATATCCTTAAATCCTCTTTATTAGCATCATTAGCGTAAGCTTCTTGTATTTGATTATAAAATTTATTTTTCATTAAACGAACAGCTGTCAATTCTTTTAAAGTTAAATCGGTTTCTCCTTCATCAGCATTTACTACTTTATTTTTGAAATTAATATGAGCTGAACATTCGTCAGAAGCAATAAATCTACTCCCTATCTGCACACCATCGGCACCTAGAGCAATTGCAGCTAACATGGCACGACCACCCCCTATTCCACCAGCTGCAATAACGGGAATTTTAACCACATCTTTAATCATAGGAATTAAGCACATTGTAGTGATTTCCTCCACACCATTATGACCTCCTGCCTCAAATCCTTCAGCAACAATTGCATCTACTCCAGCTTCAACCGATTTTAATGCAAACTTTTTACTTGCAATAACATGCACAACTTTTATTCCATGGCTTTGCAATCTTGAAGTATATTTTTTAGGACTTCCAGCTGAAGTAAATACCACCCTAACTCCTTCCTCAATTATTATGCTTATATGTGCTTCAATATCAGGGTATAAAAGCGGAATATTTACTCCAAAAGGTTTATCTGTCGCCTGTTTACACTTTCTTATCTGAGACCTTAAAACATCAGGATACATTGATCCTGAACCAATTAAACCCAAACCTCCTGCATTACTAACAGCTGAAGCTAGTTCCCAACCACTACACCATATCATACCCCCTTGAATAATTGGGTATTTTATTCCGAAAAGTTCGTTTATTCTATTCATAAAATATATACATTTGTTGCGTTCACGAAAATATAAATTTAAATAAATTATCAGATGAAAAATGATCAAATAATTTTTGATTTAATTGAAAAGGAAGATAAAAGGCAAAGAAATGGCATTGAATTAATTGCATCAGAAAACTTTGTTAGTGATGAAGTCATGCAAGCTATGGGTTCATGTTTAACTAACAAATATGCCGAAGGATACCCTGGAAAGAGGTATTATGGAGGCTGTGAAGTGGTTGACCAAGTAGAACAATTAGCCATTGATAGAGCAAAGGAATTATTTGTAGTTGAATATGTAAATGTGCAACCCCATTCTGGATCTCAAGCTAACTCAGCTGTGCTTTTAGCCTGTTTAAATGCTGGCGATAAAATTTTAGGATTCAATCTTTCTCATGGAGGGCACTTAACACATGGGTCACCTGTTAATTTTTCAGGGAAACTCTACACAACTTCTTTCTATAATGTTGAGGAGTCAACTGGAAAAGTAGATTATGATAAATTAGAAGAAACTGCTATTGCAGAAAAACCAAAGTTAATTATTTGTGGCGGTTCAGCTTACTCTCAGGACTGGGATTATGCTCGTTTTAGACTAATCGCTGATAAAGTTGGTGCTATTTTAATGGCTGACATTGCACATCCAGCAGGACTAATTGCTGCAAAACTATTAAATAACCCTGCTCCGCATTGTCATATTTTAACCACTACAACACATAAAACCTTAAGAGGACCTAGAGGAGGAATGATAATGATGGGGGAAGATTTTGAAAACCCTTGGGGATTAAAAACACCAAAAGGAAAGACAAGAATGATGTCAGCAATTCTAAATTCAGGTGTATTTCCTGGTTCACAAGGGGGGCCGTTGGAACATGTAATAGCAGCAAAAGCTATTGCCTTTGGTGAAGCTTTAAAACCAGAGTTTAAGATTTATAGTAAGCAAGTTATAAAGAATGCTAAACTAATGGCAGAAGAATTCATAAATAGAGGATATAAAATTATTTCAGGAGGAACTGAAAATCACTGTATGCTTATTGATTTAAGAAATAAAAATATAACAGGTAAAGATGCTGAAAACGCTTTAGTTCTTGCTGACATTACTGCTAATAAAAATATGGTTCCTTTTGACACACAGTCACCTTTTATAACTTCAGGAATTAGAGTTGGTACACCAGCAATTACAACTAGAGGTATAAAAGAAGAAACGATTCCCTATATAGTGGAGTTAATTGACAAAGTAATAATGAACTATGAGGATAAAACTGTAATTACTGATGTTAAAAAATCAGTAAATGAACTGATGAATAAATATCCTATTTTCGCTTAATTTCATCATGCAACCAATTGATTTAGAACAGGAAAAAAAGGATATACTTAACAAGTATAAATCGCTTTTACGCGCCTGTGCTGATAAAATAAATAAAGAAGATAAAAAAGAAATCCGAAAAGCATTCAACCTTGCTGTTGAAGCGCATAAACACATGCGCAGAAAATCGGGAGAGCCTTATATTTATCATCCTATTGCGGTTGCACATATTGCTGCTAAGGAAATTGGTTTAGGATCAACATCAATTATATGCGCTCTTTTGCATGATGTTGTAGAGGATACTGACTACAGCTTAAAAGATATAGAAAAATTATTTGGGGAAAAAGTTGCTAAAATAATTGACGGACTAACTAAAATTCAGGATGTATTTGATAAAAATGTATCAATGCAAGCTGAAAATTTTAGAAAAATGCTACTTACTCTGTCTGATGATGTTAGGGTGATATTAATAAAGCTATCTGATAGACTACATAATATGAGGACTTTAGATGCTATGCATAAAGCAAAGCAACTAAAAATAGCATCAGAAACACTTTATCTTTATGCACCTTTAGCACACAGATTAGGACTGTACTCCATAAAAACGGAAATGGAGGATTTAGGACTAAAATTTACCAAGCCTGAGGTTTATAAAGCGATTGCTGTAGGATTAAAAGATACAAAAGAAGAACGAAAAAAATATATTGGTAAATTCTGCAAACCTATTAAGGAAAAGTTAAAAGAGATTAACTTAGATTTTTCAATTAAAGGAAGGCCTAAATCTATTTTTTCAATCCGAAATAAAATAGTAACAAAAGGTGTTAATTTTGACAATGTATTTGACAAGTTTGCAATTCGAATAATAGTAGATTCAACTATTGAAAATGAAAAATCAGATTGTTGGAAAGTCTATTCTATTGTTACTGATTTTTACAAACCAAACCCTGACCGATTAAGGGATTGGATTTCTAATTCAAAAGCCAATGGATACGAATCATTACATACCACAGTAATGGGTGATGATGGAAAATGGGTTGAAGTGCAGATAAGAAGTAAAAGAATGGATGAAATTGCCGAAAAAGGGTATGCCGCTCATTGGAAGTATAAACAAGAGGGGAGTAAAGAGAATTCATTAGATGTTTGGATTGACAACATTAGAGAACTTTTAGAAAATCCTGAAAGTAATGCCATTGATTTTATTGATGATTTCAAACTGAATTTATATTCTGGAGAAATATATATATTCACTCCAGGTGGAGATTTAAAAACATTACCAAAAGGAGCTACAGCTCTTGATTTTGCTTTTTCTATACATTCAGATGTTGGCTTGAAATGTATGGGCGTAAAAGTAAATGGTAAATTAGTTCCGTTAAGCCACCCTTTAAGTAGTGGAAATCAAGTAGAAGTAATCACATCAAGCAAACAAAGACCTAGCAAAGATTGGCTTAGATTTGTTATTACTGCTAGAGCAAAATCAAAGATAAAATCAGCCTTAAAAGAAGATCAAAAAAGAATTTCAGTGATAGGAAAAGAAATTGCAGAAAGAAAGTTAAGGCACCTAAAAATAAAATTTACACCACAAACCGAAACTGAGTTAATAAAACACTTTAATACTGGCACATCTTTAGAGTTATACTTTAGATTTGGTAGTGGAGCAATTTCTAATACTGAAATAAAACAATTTTCTAAACTAAAAAATAGTGGATGGTACCAAAAAATTAGGAATAAAATTTACGGCCCTCCTGTTTTTAAAAGTAAAGAAAAAGTTAATAAAAAAGTAATTGTATTTAATGATGATGATGAGGTATTGGAGTATGAAATGGCAAAGTGTTGCAACCCTATTTCTGGAGATGTTATATTTGGCTTCCTAACTGTAGTTGATGGCATAAAAATCCACAGGACAGATTGTCCGAATGCTATACAGTTAAGAGCAAACTATGCTTATCGAATTTTAAAATCAAAATGGATTAACAAAGATGAAATTGATTTCATTGCTACTATAAGTATAAAAGGAATAGATAGTTTAGGGCTTATGAACAAAGTCACTCAGATAATATCTAACCAAATGAATGTAAATATAAAATCGATAAATATAACAAGTGATGATGGAGTATTTGAAGGAATTATAACCTTAAAAGTGCACAATGTAGCTTTTCTAAAAGAGCTAACAACAAAACTTCAAAAGGTAGAAGCAATTACCTCAATTACTCGAACTTATAAACACAGTTAAATTTTTCAATCATTATTGAGTATTTACCTTTACTAAATACCAATTTTTTCTATTTTTGTTTTTTAATAACGCAATTGTGTCAAACCAAAAAATAATTGAAACCGTTACTGAGATATTCACAGAATATCTAATTCAAAATAAGCAAAGGAAAACTCCTGAGCGCTATGCAATCCTAAACGAAATTTACGAATTTGAAGGGCATTTTGACATTGAGTCAATGTATATTCAAATGAAAAATAAAAAATATCGTGTAAGTCGTGCAACACTTTACAATACAGTAGTAATTTTAATGGATTGTCATTTGATTAGAAAGCACCAATTTGGAAAAGCACAAGCACAATACGAAAAATCATATTCTAATAGGCAACACGACCATTTGGTTTGTACTAGTTGCGATAAAGTAATTGAGTTTTGCGACCCAAGAATACAAGGAATTAAAAATGTAATTGAAGAAAGCATGAACTTTAAAATAAGTAGACATGCTCTTAATTTATATGGCCTTTGTCAAGATTGTCAAATAAAGATAAATAACTAGTAATTTCAAAATAATAAATGAAAGCAGATGTTTTATTAGGACTCCAATGGGGAGATGAGGGTAAAGGAAAAATTGTAGATGTATTGACTTCAAAATATGATATCATTGCGCGTTTTCAAGGAGGACCAAATGCTGGTCATACACTTGAATTTGATGGAATAAAGCATGTATTACACACAATTCCTTCAGGGATTTTTCATCCTGGAGTTATTAACTTGATTGGAAATGGCGTTGTGATTGATCCTGTTATTTTTGAAAGAGAAATAAATGACATTAAAGCTCTTAATATTCCAATTTCTGAGTTATTAATTTCTAAAAAAGCTCACCTTATACTACCTACGCATAAATTGTTAGATGCTTCAAGTGAGAAAGCAAAAGGAAAAGAAAAAATTGGTTCTACCCTAAAAGGAATAGGCCCAACTTACATGGACAAAACAGGTCGCAACGGACTTAGAGTTGGTGATATCTCTGCTATTGATTTTAAAGCTAGGTATGAAAAACTAAAACAAAAACACATTCAGTTGCTTAATTTCTATGACTTTGAATATGAATTAGAGGAATTAGAAATGGCTTGGTTTGCTTCATTAGCAACTTTAAAAAGTTTTGATCATATTGAAAGTGAGCACTATATACATAATGCTTTAAAAGAAAATAAAAAGATATTAGCTGAGGGTGCTCAAGGTGCATTATTGGATATCGATTTTGGGTCTTATCCATTTGTCACTTCATCCAACACAATTACCGCTGGTGCTTGTACTGGTTTAGGAATTGCTCCTAATAAAATTGGAGAAGTATTTGGGATTTTCAAAGCTTACTGTACTAGAGTAGGAAGTGGTCCTTTCCCTTCAGAGTTGTTTGATGAAATAGGAGAAAGATTAGCAAAGGTAGGGAATGAATTTGGATCTACAACTGGTCGTGCGAGAAGATGTGGTTGGATTGATATTCCAGCTTTAAAATATGCAATCAATATTAATGGTGTAACACTGTTAATGATGATGAAAGCTTATG
>JACNFT010000077.1 GCA_014384505.1 Cryomorphaceae bacterium
CTATGTGTATTGTCTTTAAGGGTGATAAAAGTGTTCCCACTCTTATTAGTTCTTATCCAGTAAATCTTTTTGTGAATTGTACTTGCCGACTTTTTGGAATATTTTCCTAAAACTTTAGCGGCTCTTCCTGTTGGTGCCATGAGTACTGAACGCTTCCCAAGTACAGGTAATGATTTTACCAAAGTAGCAACCAAAGTAGTTTTTCCTGTTCCTGCATATCCTTTTAACATAAAGATGCTCCTATTGCCAATAGCACTTACAAAATCAGCAATTTCTGTTATTAGTGTGTCCTGTTCTGAAGTAGGACTGAAAGGAAAATGGATTCTTAATTTTTCTTGTAATTTATTACTGTTCATTATAAGATACTTACTTCAGGTTCTATGCTAATCCCGTATTTGATTTTAATTTTTTGCTGAATTTCTTTTGCTAAATTTATGATTTCAGTTCCGCTTGCATTGCCGTAATTAACCAAAACTAATGCTTGATTTTTATGTACACCTGCATCTGCTTTTCGGTATCCTTTTAGTCCTGCATTATCAATTAGCCAGCCAGCTGCAATTTTGGTTTGGGAATTTGAAATTGTATAACCTACCATATCAGGGAATTCTTTTTTTAATTCTTCAAATTCACTAGTTTTAATAACAGGATTTTTAAAAAAACTTCCGCTATTTCCTAACACTTTAGGGTCAGGCAATTTCCTACTCCTAATGTTGATGACTGCCTCAGCAATAGTTGAAGGGTTGGCTTCTAACTTTAGGTTTTTTAACTCATCTTCAATTGCACCATATGTAGTTTTGTTAAGTGGTACTTTACTTAACTTAAATTCAACTTTTGTAATAATGAATTTCTTTTTTTCTTCCATTTTGAAAATAGAATTTCTGTAAGAAAATTCACAATCTTTATTGCTGAAAATTTTAACTTCTTTGTTTTTAATTTCTAAAGTATGTACTTTAGTAATAGTATCTTTTACTTCCATTCCATAAGCACCAATATTTTGAACAGGGCTAGCACCAACAGTGCCTGGTATTAGCGCTAAATTTTCTACTCCTGATAGCTCTTGGCTAACACTCCACATTACAAAATCATGCCAAACTACTCCACCACCAACCTCAACTAATATATCATTTTCATTATCTTCTAAAATACATATACCTTCTATGGTATTGTGAAGAATAAATCCGTCAAAATCTTGTGTTAAAAGAATATTAGAGCCACTACCAAGAATAAAGAACTTTTCTTCTTGGTGCAAATTAGTTTTTAGAATTTTTTTAAGCTCAAGAACTGAGTCGAATGAGGAAAAATACTTTGCTTTTACAGCAATACCAAAGGTATTATGATTCTTTAAGGAGTAATTATTAAAAATATTACTCATGGGTCATTACAATTTCACTTATTTTTTTATCAGCGCATTTTAAAGTGCGGGCTTTGTATTTCTTAATTATTGAATAGTCGTGTGTAGCAATCAAAACGGTTGTTCCTTTGGCATTTATTTCTTTGAATAATTCAATTATTTTCTCTGATTTTTCTGGATCTAAATTACCTGTTGGTTCGTCAGCTAAAATAATTTCAGGATGATTCAAAAGTGCACGAGCAATAGCAGCTCTTTGTTGCTCTCCTCCTGATAATGTATAAGGCATTTTATCTTTCACTTGTCTTATATGAACACTTTCTAACACCTCATTTATTCGCTCAGCTATTTTTACTTTATCTTTCCATCCTGTAGCTTTTAGTACAAAGGATAAATTTTCAAATACCGTTCTGTCTGATAGCAATTGGAAATCCTGAAAAACAATTCCTAATTTTCTTCTTAAAGTAGGAATTTCTTTAGCTTTAATTTTATTAAGATCAATATCTGTTAGGAAAATGTTTCCGGCACTCACTTTTAGTTCTCCATACAATACTTTGAGTAAGGAGCTTTTACCGCTTCCTGTTTCACCAACAAAATATATAAAATCTCCTGCAGCAATTTTTAATGTAATATTACTAAAAATCTGTTGCTCCATTTGGTGTATGTCTACACCTTCCAAATTAATGATTGGGTTATTCATTTTTGTTGTAATATTTATGAATTTTACCAAAAGGAATACTTTCCAGTAAAGTCATTATTCCTTCTGATTCTGCTTCTAATTTATTCTTTTTTAAGCCAACTTCTTGTTGGCTTAGCCTGAAATAGGCGCATAAGGTCATCTGATCATCTCTAATCTGCACAAAGTCAGGGATAGTTTTTGTTCCTTTTATTTTTAAGATATATAACACTAAGGCAAATTAAGAAATTAATTCTTCATTAAACGCTTGTTTAGCTCAATAATTGTTAGCAAAGTCTGTTGAAAACTTCAATTGCCTAATTTTAGCAACAAGCCTAATTTATTTACTTTTAAATCTGATAAGAAATCCTATGCATAAAATTATAAAATCACTGCTGTTAATGCTATTTTTTAGTGTTCAGACTACAGCTCAGCATACCAATTTAGAAAAGGCAAGTACTCTGTTTTCTGAGCAAAAATATAGTGCCGCTCAAGCTTTGTTTCAGCAGTTAATTTTTACTGACAGAACTGATAAACAGGCTAATTATTACAATGCAAAATGCGCAAAGGAGTTGTTTGCCTCAGATGCTATTTTCTTGTACCAACAATTTCTTTCAGCCTTTCCTTATACTTCATTTATTCAACAAGTGAATCAGGATTTGGCTTTGTTGTACTACAGAGATTTAGATTATCCTGAGGCAATTAAATATTTTCTGAAATTCAATAATTTAGATCAGCACCCTGATTTAGTTTTTAAATTAGCTTATGCTAATTTCAGCATTGATTCTCTAGTTGAGGCTCAGTATTATTTTTCAAAACTGATTAATACGGATAGTAAATATGCAGCAACTGCTCAGTATTATTCTGCTTATATTGCTTATCAAAACGGTTTATATAAAACCGCTTTAAATGGCTTTAAGCATTTAATTGCCAACGAGCAGTTTAAATCTATTATTCCTTATTACATTACTCAAATTTACTTTTTTCAGCAAAACTATAAGGAGTTAATTGCATTTGCATCCCCTCTTTTGGAAACTGTTATTCCCTCACGCAAGTTAGAAGTAAATCGTTTGTTGGCAGAGGCCTATTATCGTACCGGAAATTTTGAAAATGCTATTATTCACTTTAGAGCTTATGTTGAACAAGTTGACCAAGTAAATCCTATTGTTAATTTTTTGTTAGGACAATCCTATTTTAAAGTGGGTGAGTTCGAGAATGCAATAAATTATTTAGAGAAAGCAAGTAGTTCTGCTGATAGTATAAGTCAGCATGCTACTTATTGTTTGGGGGCTTCTTACTTAAAAGTTCAACAGTTTAATTATGCTTTACAAGCTTTTAAAAAGTCGGCATCTTATTCTTATGATGAAGTTATTCAGGAAGAGGCTTTTTATAATTACGCAAAATTATCGTATCAGTTGGATTTACCTTTTGATAATACCTTACTAGTACTTAAAACTTATTTGGAAAAGTTTGACAATGCAATTCATATAAAAGAAATTGAAACCTTAATGGTTCAGGTTTTCCAGAGTAGCAGTAAATATGATGAGGCTTTTGATGCTTTATCAGCTATTTACTTACCTAATTTGCAACAGCAAAGATCACTTCAGCAACTTGCTTTCTTTTTAGGAGTAAAAGAATATAATGCTGCTAACTACAGTAAGGCACTTACTTATTTTCAATTAGCTACTCAGTATCCTATAGATGATAAAATAGCTTATGTTGCTGTTTTTTGGCTGGCAGATTGTTATTATCAGTTAAATGACTTTGCAAGATCAGCTGAACTTTATACTAATCTTCCTATTAATAATACTGTAAATTTAGGATTTTATCACGAGCTAAAACAATATCATTTAGCCTATGCTTATTTTAAGCTAGGAGAATATAAACGAGCAAATATTTACTTTAGAAAATATGAGAAGCTAGCAACTGATAGTATGAATTTGAATGATACTTATTTGCGTATTGCAGATTGCTTTTTTATGAATCAAGAATATTCGCTTTCTGAAAAATATTATGACAAGGCAATTGCTTATTCTTTGTTTGATGGGGATTATGCTATCTATAAGCGATCGGTTGCTTTGGGCTTGGTAGGTAAAAATAATACTAAAGTAAAATTATTAAAACAGTTAACTAATGATTTCTTAAGCTCTATTTATTATGATAATGCGCTGTATGATTTAGCCAGCTATTATAAAAAGACTTCCAAAAATGATTTGGCTATTACTTTTTACGATAAGCTATTGTCGGAAACAAATGATAAGCAATTTACTGCTGATGCTCATTTGAGTAAAGGAATGATTTATTTTAACAGTAGTAAAGTTGATCAGGCAATCGTATCCTTTTTATTTGTGGTGAATAATTTTCAGCAAACTATTTATTTTAAAGAAGCTTTGTCAGGCTTACAAGCTGCTTATGTGAGTTTGGCTAAGGTGGATGAGTATTTAGCAATAGTAAATGGTTTGCCTGAGATAAGCATCAGTAGGGCAGAGCAAGATTCATTGACGTATAATACGGCTTTTATGAAATTTTCTGAAGGAGATTATTTGGTTGCTCAGAGAACTTTCAGTCAATATTTAGAAAAATTTGAAAATGGAATATTTAAAATTGATGCTCTCTATTATAATGCTATCTCTTGTGTAAAAGTTGGGGATACGACTAATGCAGTACTTATGTATACTGAATTGATTGGAGTTTCTAATGCTGAGTATAAGCAATCGGCTTTAAGTTTTTTAGCCAGAAAGCATTATGCTGAGGATGATTATGCAAATTCAAATATCTATTACCAAAATTTAGAGAAAGTTGCCGCTAATAATTCTTTAAAAAGAGAAGCTGTTATTCGTCTTATGTATGGAAATGAAAGTTTAAATACTGAGCTAGCTTATAACTATGCTAAGCAGGTTATTAATTTAGATAAAACGGATGATTGGCTAATGAGTAAAGCTAAAATTATTATTGCTCGGCATGAGTTTTCTGCAGGTAATTATGCAAAATCAAAAACAACTTTTGAAAAAGTAGTGGAACTTTCGGATTATGATGAAGGGGCTGAAGCAAAATACTATTTGGCATATTTAACGTATTTGGACGATAGTCTGGCTTTGGCTGAGAAAATGATATTTGAATTGGCTGAAAGTTATACTAGTGATTATTTTATAGCAAAGGCATTTATTTTACTGGCTGATATTTATGTGGTGCAGGAAAATGACTTTCAGGCAAAGGCAACTTTGGAAAGTATTATAGAAAATCATAAAGGGGAGGAACTAGTAAATTTGGCAAGGAAAAATTGGGAGTTAATAGTAGAAAGAGAAAATTTGAAAAATGCAATAAACGAACTGCCTCAAAGTAATATTGAAGTATCAGAAGAAGAATTTGATTATGATTTAGAGGAGTTTTTGATTGAAGAGAAGATTGATGAAGATTATAAAGTAGTGGCTCCTGATTCTTTAATTGCCCCTAAAACAGATAGCTTAGAAATAATTAACGAATACATTGAGAAAGATGAAATTGAATAAAATATTTATAGTGATTTTATTTAGTGCTAGTCAGCTTTTAGCACAAGACATTGGTACGACTGAAGTAAGGGTAGTTGAAGGATTTAAACCAACTATTCCTGAAGCAAGTCGTTTGAATGAAAAGGCAGCTTTTGCTGATACAATTAAAAAAGTACGTACCCAAGAATATGCTGTTGTTGAAACTGATTTAAAATCGAATTATAAAACAAGACCCTTAAAAGCAGCAAAAGTTAAAGCGGATAAAATTGCACAATTATATGGAACAAAAGTAAGTGTAGGCTTTGGGAATGCTTGGACAACAAAGGCAAGTATTGTGCATAATAGTAAGCGCTCCAAAACTTTGAGTTATGGAGTGATTGCAAATCATTTTT
>JACNFT010000116.1 GCA_014384505.1 Cryomorphaceae bacterium
AAAATATTTTATACAAATGTGGTTGGTCACCTTTTGAAGGAGAAACCTTTAATGCTCAAATTACACATACTTTTGTAAACGGACATATCGCTTACGAATATGGTAGTTTTGATGAAACCCAAAGGGGAATGCGACTGACATTTGATAGATAGTAATAAACTAAAAAAGGCACCCAAATGGATGCCTTTTTTTAATTTCTCAGAATAAAAATTCTTATTCTTGATTGTCTCCTGCATGATCGTGATCTCCATGATCTTCAGCAGCAGCTTTAGGCACACAACAAGAGTGATCTACCAAACAAGCACCTCCTTCTACATGGCATCCAACAGCTTCAGCTACCTCTTCAACAGCAACATCAGTAGCTGCTCCTTCAGTAGTTGACGCACTACCACAAGCTGCAAATACAGAAAGTGAACCTGCAACTAATAAATATATTAACTTTTTCATCTTAAATATTTTATTTGATTAATAATTAAGACAAAAGCACATCTTTAATCTTTATTAGAGCTTACTCAGCAACTTCTTCTGTAGCTTCCGCTTCTTCAGCAACAGCAGTAGTGTCTTCAACAACAGCAGTAGTGTCTTCAACAACTTCTTCAACAGCTACCTCCTCAACAACAACTTCTTCAACAGCAGTTGCTTCAGTTGCTGTTTCTCCACCTCCACATGCTGTGAATGCGAACATTGTTCCTGCAACAAATAAATACATTAATTTTTTCATCTTAAATTTTGTTTGATTAATAATTAGGGCAAATATACACAAATCAGTGCAGTAAATACAATACCTTTGTATTGTGAAAAATTATTTGTTTATACTTATTTGTTTATTATTTTCTTGTAGCAATTCTGATGAAAAAAAAATACCTGAGAATATCTTATCGAAAAATACCTTTGAAAGTATCTTAAAAGAAATTCATTTGGCAGAAGCAACTTTTGAATTACATAAAACAAAAGGAATGGGGAAAGCAAAAAATGAATTAGCAAATTCTTATCAAAATATCTACTCAGAATATACTATTTCAGAAGAAGAATTTAAATTAACTTTAGAGTATTATTCAAATCACCCTGAAAAGTTAGAAAAAATTTATGACAAAGTTTTAGAGGAGTTGATAAAGGAAAGGACTACTTTAAATCCTTAATAAACCAATCAGCATACTTTTTTATTGTAGCATCAATGTCCGTGAAATTAAAGTTGATAAACTCTTTAATTTTAGCAGTTGAAAAAGAACTATTTGTCATTGCGCTATTAGCTGTTTCTCTAGTTAATAATGCTTTAGTTCCCAAAATATATGAACGCACAGATTCCATTCTCCAAGCAATTTCTTTTAATAATGGAGTTACTTTTATAGTCGCTTTGGGTTTATTAAAAGTAACTGCAATCCTATCAAAACAATCACGATATTTTAAGTTAGCACCATTTACAATAAAGCGTTCATTCTTTACATCAGAAAATAAAAGAGCAACTAAAGAATTAGCAACATCTACAACATCTACATAACCCGTACTACCTGCGGTATAAAATTTCAAGCCTGAATGTATCTTTTGAAAAATTTGAGAACTTCCTTTTTTCCAATCTCCAGGGCCAAGTATTACTGATGGATTAACAATAACAACATCTAGACCTTCATTACTTGCGCGCCATACTTCTTGTTCCGCATAATATTTACTTAAGGCATAATTACTATCCAATTTAGTTATCTTGAATTGACATTCTTCATCAACCATCCCTAAGGTTGAATTGCGTCCTAAAGTAGCAATTGAGCTAACAAAACCTACTTTTTTAACATCACTTGCTAAAGCAACATTCATTACATTAGCAGTGCCTTCAATATTAACTTTTTTAAGTAAGTCAGCATCACTTGCATAAAAAGAAACGATAGCAGCACAATGAATAAGTTTTTCACAACCTTGCATGCCTTTAGTCAAAGAGGGGATATCATTCACATCACCTTCAACCCAATTTATCTTATCAAACAAAGCATCCGAATTATAAAAAGAAAATACATTTTTGCAAACCTCCAATGAAGAGTTTGTTCTTTTTAAGGCTTTTAAATTCTCTCCTTTTTTAGCTAATTTCAATAAAACATGTGAGCCAACAAGCCCAGTACCTCCAGTAACAAATATCATAAAGCAAAGATACATTTTTAGTTGTTAGTTATTAGATGTTGGTCGCTAGTATTAAGCCACCTTGTACTTAGTTATTAGAATAAAGATATTATACCTTAGATTTAATAATTTAACTATTTTTGAAGAAAATTATTTAAGATGAACTTTGTAGAAGAATTAAAATGGAGAGGGATGATACATGATATCATGCCTGGGACACAGGAGCAATTTGAGAAAGAAATGACTTCTGCTTATATTGGTTTTGATCCTACTGCTGATTCGCTACATATTGGGAGTTTAGTTCAAATTATGATTTTGGTACATTTACAAAGATGCGGTCACAAGCCATTTGCCTTAGTTGGTGGAGCTACTGGAATGGTTGGCGACCCTTCAGGGAAAAGTAAAGAACGTAATTTGCTAGATGAAAAAACGCTAAACCATAACTTGGCTTGTGTACAAAAACAATTAGAACAATTTTTAAATTTTGATTGTGTCACAAACTCAGCTGAAGTAGTTAATAATTACGATTGGTTTAAAGAATTTAATTTTTTAGAATTTATTCGTGATGTAGGGAAACACATTCCAGTTAACTATATGATGGCTAAGGATTCTGTAAAAAGTAGGCTAGAAAGCGGGATGAGTTTTACTGAGTTTTCATACCAATTGGTGCAGGGTTATGACTTTTACTGGCTTTGGAAAAACAAAAATTGTAAAGTTCAATTAGGAGGTTCGGATCAGTGGGGGAATATAGTAACAGGAACTGAACTCATAAGAAGAAAAGGAGAAGGTAAAGCATTTGCTGTAACTACTCCGTTAATTAAAAAAGCAGATGGAGGGAAGTTTGGAAAAACTGAATCTGGAAATATTTGGCTAGATAAAACGAAAACTTCTCCTTACAAATTTTACCAATTTTGGCTCAACTCATCAGATGAAGATGCTAAAAACTACATCAAGATTTTTACTTTATTGTCGCAAGAAGAGATTGCTAAACTAACAACTGAACATGAAGAGGCGCCTCATTTAAGAGTTTTACAAAACGCAATTGCAAATGAAGTGACAATCAGAGTTCATTCTGGTGAGGATTTGGATATGGCAATTAAAGCATCCAATATTTTATTCGGAAAATCAACTGCTGATGATTTAAAAAGCTTGGATGAAGAAACTTTCCTTTCTGTATTTGAAGGTGTACCACAATTTGAAATAAGCAAAGCTGATTTGGACTTAAATATTTTGGATATAGTTGCTGAAAAAACTCAAATTTTTTCCAGTAAAGGAGAGGCAAGAAGAATGATAAAATCGAATGCCGTAAGTATTAATAAGGAAAAAATTACTGAAGATATTCAGCTTACTGAAAACGATTTATTGAATGGAAAATACATACTTGCACAAAAAGGAAAGAAAAATTACTTTTTGATTATTGTTCGGTAGTTTCTTTTTTTTCAATTTGCACTTTTGGAGCAGGTGGTGTCCAGCTTTTTAGATGCTGAACAATTCCTTGATAATAATCTAAAATCATTTTTTCAATCAATTCAACAAACTTCTTTCTACTAGCAAAATTTACTTTAAAATCTTGAGTTAATACTACATTAAATTTTGTAATTTCTTTTTGTTTAATTATTTCATCTTCATATAAATTATCAAAATTTAAGTATTTTTCTTTAATACAATCTTTATAGAACTTAATATCTGTTTCAATCCATAAATTATTTTTTATTGAATTAAAAATTTTCGGATTTCTATTTTCGCAATTTTCTATTTGATTTCTTAACCAAGATAACTTACCAATACTTCCTTTATTTATAGGATTTATTGAAACAGACATATTAACTGTTCTTCTTACAAAATCCGCTTTTATTGAAAGGTCAGAAACAATATTTTTAATATCAAAAATAGAGTTTAATGTATTTGTCTTTTGAAAACTTTTAACTGAATCTTTTCCTTGTTTATTTTTCACAAGAACTCCCAAATTTCTACTTAACATTAGGGACATATCTTTTTCCTCTTCATGCCAACTTAAAATAGATTGTTCAATTAATCTGTTTTCAGATTCCTTATTTCCTAGAATATTATCTGCTAATTCTTTCCATTCCTCTTTCATTAAATCATAACCACTAGTCCCTGATTTTGGATGTGTTAAATAATACAAGACCTCTTTCATGATTTCTACTTGATCATCATCATCAATATTTTCATTATTTTCAAAGAGTAGTAATTGTGCAATTGTTTCAAGATAAGTCCATGAGAAATGAAATGTTTTTACATTTTTAATTCTTCCACTTATTTTAATTGGGAAATCAGTTGGTTTTTCAACAAATTGATTTGAAATAGTTACCAATTTTGTCACTCCTAAACCATTTGCTATTCTTTGATATCTTTCTACTTGTTCTATTTCTAATTCATTATTATCTTTTTTTGATTCAAAAAATGCGACATCCTTTATTTTACCTGATACAACAATAATAATAACTCCATCAATTCTTGAATCACCTTTTTTTGCTTTCTCAATCCCTTCAAAGTTCCACTCAGTATAATAATATGCTTTACCTCCTTTTTGTAGTTTAATGTCCGCAAACACCTTATTTCGAAACTCTTTTACTAATTTCAATGAAGAAAGGAAGATTGAAGTCAATGCTAATTCATCTCCTGTTTTTAATGCTGGAATCAATCTAGCATTACTATATTTAATTTTCTCAATTTTAACTAATTCTAAATATTCATCAAATTTTAATCCAATTAATTTTGTTAACTTAATCACAGCCATATTATTTTTATAAATTTCCTCAAACTTAACTATTTCTTAACACTTTTCAAAGCCTTTGCTAGTTCATTGTGTTTTTGGCTTCCAAACATAATGTTTGTACCGTTATTTAGGAAAATCTTCACTCCTTTATTACCGCTTACATTATAGGCTTTGCCTTTAAATCCGTATTTAATTCCCCAACCTCCATATTCTTTTAGTGGAGAGTATTCCATTGCTTTAAATTTTTCAATATCTTCTAACTTAATAGTATGAGATTTAAAGTGGAAAGGGAAAAACTGATAGTGTAAACCTTCAGCACTTACTTTTAACCTTAGCTCAAACAAGTAAAACAAAAAAGGAATGAAAAAACCGATTAGTACATAATTAATATTAACTGCATTTTCATCAAAAGGGCCAAACGAAATGATAGGGAATGACAATAAAATAACCCATAACCACCATTGTGTAAATTTCTGATTTTCTTCAAATAAGTATTTCATTATTTTATTAGTTTTAATGCTTTAATAATACTCGTTGTTGGCAATTGGCAAGCCTTATTTTCACATACATAAATTATAGTGCTTCCTTGAACATATTTTTCTTGTAAAAGCTCCATATTACTTGCCTTGGTACTTCCTAATATTAATTTGTTAGGATGATACTCTCCATTGAATTCCAATGCTTTTTTATGAGCATCCTTCCCCACTATTGCAACTTCATAATAAGGCACAATTTCTTTTAGAATCAAGTTAGCATAGTTAGCATAACCAGAAGCGTATTTATCCATATCTGGCTTTACATTATTTGCCATAATAATGGCTTTTAGTTTGTACTCCCCATTATCCAAAAGTGTACCCAAATCATACAATACATTTGCCATTACTGAATTAGATGCAGGAATTACATTATCATTAATTTCCATCTTTCTCGCTACCAATTCAGGATCCAAGCTAGAAGTGAAATAAAACATCCCACTATTCTTATCGTAAAAATATTCAAGCGCATAGTTTACTAATTG
>JACNFT010000118.1 GCA_014384505.1 Cryomorphaceae bacterium
AAAAGCATATAAGAAAGGAATCCAAAAATAAAAATGATAGGTTTTTCTTGCAAATACAAAACGCCACCCTTCAAACGAGAAAACAAACCTCCTTTATGCACTACATCATTAGCAATGGGCTTATATTTCATCATCAAGAAAATAAAAATTACAACAATATAAGTAATCGCATCCAAAAGAAAAATTTCATAAATTTCCCAAATCTTAATATCAAAAGGAAGAACAAAACTAAAGCCTGCAATTTCTAAAACATTATTTTGAGTTCCTGTAAGTAATAAAGCAGCAAAAGCACCCGCTAAAACAGAAGTAGTTTGACCTTGCACTTCAATATAAGAATTTAATTTACCATAATTTTTTGGCTCTGTAATCTCCTGTCCAAAAGCATACAAGTTAGGGTAATGCACATTATAGTTAAAAATGGTAACTCCAAAAACTAGCATTACAAAAAAATCAGTTAAATGAGGAATATGAAAACCATACAAAGCAATACTCCCAATACTTAAGCCACACACAAGATTAATAATGATAAAGAGATTTTTCCTAGAATATCTATCAATTAAAGCACCCGCATACAAACCCCAAAACAAAGTAAGAAAAGTAATTATAATATAGGCAGAAGCAAAAAATTCAGGGCGACTAACGACCTTAACGAAATACCAAGGAATAGCAACCATACTAATTCCCTGAGCTAAACCAGAAATAATATTTGCCAAGAATAAAAGAGTAATTGCCTGTTTGTTTTGCATGGCCACAAAAGTAATATTTATAATCAGATTTAATATCTTTGGAAAATGCACAATAAAAGAGTTTATGACATCAATATTGCTATTGAGCGCATCAAGAATTATTGTGCTTTGCAAGACAGGTGTCAATGGGATGTAATACAAAAACTAAGTGAATGGGGACTGCAACAAGCAACAAAGGACCATATCCTAGAAATATTGATTACTGATAAGTTTATTGATGAAGAACGGTTTTCTGCTTCCTTTTGTAGAGGGAAATTCAGGATAAAAAACTGGGGGAAACGCAAAATAATTAATGAACTAAGACGAAAACAGATTTCAAGCATATGTATAAACACAGGACTAAAAGAAATTGATGAAAAGGAATATGACCTTGTACTTGAAAAATTATTTTATCAGAAGGAAAGGAGTATAAAAGACAAAAATCAATTTATCAGAAAAACAAAAATTGCAAACTTTTTGATACAAAGAGGATTTGAAAATAATTTGGTGTGGGATAAAATAAGAGAATTAAGCGATAAATAATTACTTTTGACCAATGGTTAGCCAAGAACAAATAAAAGCATTAAGTAAAAGAAAGGATGAACTTTATAAGTTTATTAATATTTCTGAGAAACAAAAAGAAGCAAATACTCTTACACTACAATCACAAGAAAATAATTTTTGGAACAACCCTAAAGAAGCACAAATAATACTTAAGAAACTAAGTATACTTAAGAGCTGGCTAAAATCATATAATGCAGTAGTTACTAATATTGAGGAACTTTCAGTTTTACTTGAACTTGAAGCCAGTGAAGATGAGCTTGAAACACAACTCCAAAAAACAAGATCAATAGTTGAAGAATTAGAGTTTAAAAATATGTTGAGCGCCGAAGAAGACAGTATGTCGGCAATTATTACAATAAATCCAGGGGCAGGGGGGACTGAAGGACAAGATTGGGCGGAAATGCTAATGCGTATGTACTTAATGTGGGGAGAGAAAAATAAGTACAAAGTAAAAACTCTTGACTTACAGAAAGCCGAACCAGTAGGCATAAAATCAGTTACTATTGAAATAGATGGCGATTTTGCTTTTGGACACTTAAAAGGAGAAAATGGCGTGCATAGGTTAGTTCGAATTTCACCATTTGATTCTAATGCAAAGCGACACACCACTTTTGCATCAGTATTTGTTTATCCACTTGCTGATGATAGTATTGAGGTAATAATTGATCCATCAGAAGTAAGCTGGGATACTTTTAGAGCAAGTGGTGCTGGAGGACAAGGAGTTAATAAAACTGAATCAGCCGTTCGTTTAAAACATGAACCGTCAGGAATAACCATTGAAAATTCAGAATCTAGATCACAATTAGAAAATAAAGCAAAAGCAATACAACTGCTAAAATCTCAACTTTATGAGCTAGAGATAAGAAAAAAACAAGAAGAAAAGAGTAAATTGGAGGGGTCAAAAAAGAAAATTGAGTGGGGGTCTCAAATAAGAAGTTATGTTTTGCATCCTTACAAAATGGTAAAAGATTTACGTACTAGCTATGAATCTTCTAACCCTGAAAAAGTTTTAGATGGCGATTTGAATGCTTTTATAAAAGCATATTTAATGGAATTTGGTCAGAAATAATGAATATAAAAATATATCACAATCCAAGATGCTCTAAAAGTAGACAAACACTTGCCCTTCTTGAGAAAGAAACCACTGATTTCAAAATAATTGAATACTTAAAAAATCCTTTAAGTTTTGATGAAATAAAAGAAATTATAGAAAAATTAGCTATTAAACCAATTGACTTAGTCCGTAAAAATGAACAAATATGGAAAGATAATTACAAAGGGAAAGAAATGACTGATGTTGAAATTATCAAAGTAATGGAAGGAAACCCTAAATTAATTGAACGACCAATTGTGATAAATGAAAGGCAAGGTATTATAGGAAGACCACCTGAAAAGGTGCTAAGCTTGTTTACTTAGGAAGGTATTTGGTCTTCTTCCAACTTCCCTTCTTTTGCCCAAACAAAAATAAAGTAAGGAATAACGCTAGCAAGGAAAATAATACACCAAAAAGCCATTAAGAAAACAAATACAAATATTAAAAAGCCTAGAAATTTCATAATCATTAATTTTGCAGCAAATTAACAATAACAAAAAAGAATATCAAAACATTTTAAGATGAAATATAGAATAGAAAAAGACACAATGGGAGAAGTAAAGGTTCCTTCTGATAAATACTGGGGAGCCCAAACAGAAAGAAGCAGAAACAACTTTAAAATTGGTGCTGCCGCAAGCATGCCTTTAGAAGTAGTTTATGGTTTCGCTTACCTTAAAAAAGCAGCCGCTCATACCAATTGTGAATTAGGTGTTCTTTCTGAAGATAAAAGAGATTTAATTTCAATAGTATGTGACGAAATATTAGATGGAAAACATGACGATCAATTCCCTTTAGTAATTTGGCAAACAGGAAGTGGGACGCAAAGTAATATGAATACCAATGAGGTAATTGCTAATCGTGCTCATGTTATAAATGGAGGAACTTTGGAAGATGCAGAAAAAACAATTCACCCAAATGATGATGTTAATAAATCACAAAGCTCAAACGATACTTTCCCAACAGGAATGCATATTGCAGCCTACAAAGTGATTATTGAAAATACAATCCCTGGAATAGAACAATTGCGCGATACTTTAGAAGCAAAATCAGTAGCTTTTAACAAAGTAGTTAAAATTGGGCGTACTCATTTAATGGATGCAACTCCACTTACTTTAGGGCAAGAATTCTCTGGTTACGTTTCACAATTAAATCATGGGCTAAGAGCATTGGATAATACTTTAAATCATTTATCAGAAATTGCTTTAGGAGGGACGGCTGTAGGGACAGGCATTAATACGCCTGCTGGATATTCTGATCTTGTAGCTCAATATATAGCTGATTTCACAGAATTACCGTTTGTAAGTGCTGAAAATAAATTTGAAGCTTTGGCCGCTCATGATGCAATAGTGGAGAGTCATGGTGCTTTAAAGCAATTAGCTGTTTCTATAAATAAAATAGCAAATGACATCAGAATGTTAGCGTCAGGACCAAGAAGTGGAATTGGCGAAATTATCATTCCATCTAATGAACCAGGATCATCAATCATGCCAGGAAAAGTAAACCCTACGCAATGTGAGGCTATCACTATGGTTTGCGCACAAGTAATGGGAAATGATGTAGCCATTACAGTTGGAGGTATGCAAGGGCATTATGAATTAAATGTATTCAAACCTCTAATGGCAGCAAACTTTTTACAATCAGCTCGTTTAATTGGAGATGCTTGTTTTTCATTTGACGAAAATTGCGCTCAAGGCATAGAACCAAATTACGAAAATCTAAAAAAGAATTTAAATAACTCCTTGATGTTAGTTACCGCATTAAACACAAAGATTGGTTATGAAAAATCAGCTAAGATTGCTAAAACTGCTCATCAAAATGGTACAACTTTAAAAGAAGAAAGTATTAATTTAGGCTACCTTACTGCTAAAGAATTTGACGAATGGGTACGTCCAGAAGATATGTGTGGAGGATTGTAATTTATATAATAGATATTTAATAAAAAAAGCCGAGCAATTGCTCGGCTTTTTTATTCTATTTCTTAAAATAAATTAACTTTCTTTACTTTTAATCTCAGCAACAAATTGTTTTATTTGTTGTTCATCTTCTTTTTTACAAACAAGTAAAGTTCCCTCACTTTCAACAACGATATAGTTATTTAAACCCTGTAACACTACTCGCTTGTCATTTGGAACATTAACTATATTATTTGAAGAATTATACAACATCACCTTATCTCCTAGGACAGCATTCTTATTTTCATCCAATTCCAGATGAGTATACAAAGAACCCCAAGTACCTAAGTCGCTCCACCCAAAGCTAGCAGGATAAACATATACCTTATCCGATTTTTCCATAATTCCATAATCAATAGAAATGTTTTTACAACCCGGAAAAACTCTATCAATATATTCTTCTTCTTTTTCAGTATTATACAAGAGCTTACCTTCTTCAAAAACAGTATAAATATCATTTAAGTGCTTACGATATGCCAAAGTAATTGACTTTGCACTCCAAACAAACATACCTGAATTCCAAAGGAAATCGCCACTGTCTAAAAAATTAAGAGCCAATTCCTGATTTGGTTTTTCTGTAAAAGTTTTCACTTTCCTCACCTTTTTATGACCGACTAAACCTTTTTCAGTAAACTGAATATAACCATAACCTGTATCTGGTCTGCTTGGTGTAATTCCTATTGTCAACAATACATCATTGGCCGCACTTAGCTCCAAACAATCATTTACCACACGCACAAATTCATCTTCCTTGGTAATGATGTGGTCAGAAGCTGCAATAATCATATTTGCATCAGGATTTTCACTATGAATTTTAAATGCTGCATAAGCTACACAAGGTGCAGTATTACGCATTACTGGTTCACATAAAATATTTTTCACGACAACATCAGCCAATTGTTTCTGACATAAGGCTTTGTAATTTTTATTTGTAACAATAAGAATATTTTCAGCAGGACATATTTTTTGTAATCGTCTAAATGTTTGTTGAATTAATGTTTCTCCTGTTCCTAATATATCCAAAAACTGTTTTGGTAAAGTTGCCTTACTCATTGGCCAGAAACGGGAACCTATGCCTCCAGCCATAATTACTGCATAATTATTCTTATTCATTTTTATATTTCTTATTTTCAATTATTGAATGCTACACTACAACAAAAATAAATTCATTTTATTGCACCCTACTAACTTCTGCTAGCGGATGAAATAAATAAACTCTATTTGTATCTTTTTCCTTACAACTAAATCTTTTTCTTAATTTTTTTCCCTTTTGAAATTCTTTACCATTACTAGTTCTAAACTTATCTCCCTCCAAAATATCAGTAATGGTTATTCCTTTTTCCTTATCATATTTTCTTAACACTGTTGAAAGTCTAACGTCTGATAAAGTTGAAGCTTTAGGATTTAATAAATATAAGCTCAATACTTTATTAAT
>JACNFT010000100.1 GCA_014384505.1 Cryomorphaceae bacterium
TATACTGCTGAATTACCTTTAGCACAAGGAATTAAATTTGATTTGTAATATTATAATCAACTAATTTTTCTACAAAATAAAAACCCGCTCGTTGAGTGGGTTTTTTTTATATTTTTGGTAAATGATTATTTCTAGAAATTATATTATACAACTCTTATTAATAATTCCTGTTTTTTCTTTTGGTCAAACTAATTCGGATTGTAGTGATGTAACCACCTCTTCAGCAACAGCTAATGGTAGTTATACTGTAAATTCTTATGTAGAAAGTGACGGGATAAGGGATGGGGATGATTATGATGAATCAACAATCTATTACCCCCAAAACACTGCTGGTTTATTACCTAGTATTGTTATTATTCCAGGTTACGCTAACCCACAATTAAGTATTCAAGCTTAGGGTCCTTTTTTAGCTTCTCATGGTATTGTTACTATGACTATTGGAACTAATAGTATTTTTGATGAGGTGATGGATAGAAAAAAAGCCCTTCAAGATGCATTAATTAGCTTAAAAGCTGAACAATCTAGAGTTACCTCCCCTTTGTTTAATAAGTTAGACACTAATCTTATTGCTCTTGGTGGATGGTCAATGGGTGGTGGTGGCGCCCAACTGGTTGCTGTTGAAAACCCTAATATAAAAGCTATCCTTGCTTTCTGCCCTTGGATTGATCCGGCGGTTGTTTCTCCTACTCTATTAAATCACAACACGCCAATTCTCATTTTTAGTGGCTAAATTGATGTTGTAGCTCCGCCAGGTGTTCATGCTGACGTACAGTACAATTACACTCCAAATTCTACAAAAAAACTTAAATATGAGGTTTTAGGTGGTGGACACTCAATTGCAAACACTCCTTTGGGTGGATTGGGTGAGGTGGGAAGAATGGGGGTTTCTTGGTTAAATAAATATCTAGTTAATGATAGTTGTTATTGTCCTTTATTGTTAGATATTCCAACTACAGCATCCGATTATGGAACTAATATAACTTGCCCTACTCCAACTAGTATTGTTGATTATACTAATGATTTAATTGTTTATCCTAACCCGGCAAAAAATACAATTACCTTAAAAGGAATATTAAACAAAAACAATAATTATAAAATTATAAGTATTGATGGTAGGTTGTTAAAAAATGAAATATTAAATACTTCTAATATTGATATTTCTGATTTAAAAAAAGGTATTTATTTTTTAGAATATGAAAATCAGAAAAGAAAAATAATTAAAAACTAGTTTTCGTTTTTATCCACTACAATTCTCTCATCTCTATTAGCAAGCTCCCAGGCGGTTAAAAAAACCAAACGAGCAATGGTTTCTATTTTTTGAAAATTAATTTTTTCTATTGTATCTGTTGTTTTGTGGTAATCCTCATGTAACCCATTAAAATAGAAAATTACTGGTATATTGTTTTTTGCAAAATTATAATGATCTGAACGGTAATAATATCTATTTGGGTCATCCTCTTTATTAAAAGTATAGTCTAATTCTAAACCAATATGTTGTTTGTTTACTTTTTCACTTATATCGTGAAGGTCTGTACTTAACATATCAGATCCTATTAAATATACGTAATTTGGATTATCTTTAAAATCTCCTATTCTACCAATCATATCTATATTTAAATTAGCTACTGTGCTTTTTAATGGGTAAATAGGGTTTTCCGCATAATATTTGCTTCCCAACAAGCCTTTTTCTTCTCCCGAAACTGTCATAATAAGAATGGATCTTCTTGGTCCATTTCCTGCTTTTTTAGCTAACATAAATGCTTCTGCTATTTCCATTGCAGCTACTGTTCCTGAGCCATCATCATCCGCTCCGTTAAAAATTAAACTATCGTGTTTTCCTAAATGATCGTAGTGGGCCGTAATAATGATAAGCTCCTCTTTTAGGTCTGTTCCTTCAATATAACCCAATACATTTTCACCTTTTATCTTCTTTTTATTGCCAAATATTTTTTTTACCAAACTCTGATCACAATCATCACACTTGCAAAGATGTTTTCCTGATTTAACTTTAAATTTTTGATAATAGGTCTTTTTTTTATAGGGTGGTATACCTATATTTTTAAAATGGTTCATGATATAATCAGCTGCCATTTTCTGTCCTGGCTTACCGGTTTCCCTACCCTCTAAAGAGTCTGACGCTAGAATGTTAAGGTGTCTTTCTAGGTCTTCAACAAAAATTGTTTTTGAAAAATCTATGTTTTCTTTCCACACTTTTATCTCAATCAAAGGGAGGTCTTGCCCAAACAAAACCGCTGGCAGAAAAAAAAGTAGTAAAAAGTTTTTTTTCATATTTAAATTTTTATTTTATTTACTCTAATTTCGTGTCTTCCTCCTTCAAAATCTGTATTAAGAAAGGTGTCTATAATTTTTTCTACTTCTTCCCATTCTAAATGTCGAGCAGGCATAGTTAATACATTTGCATTGTTATGTAAGCGAGCTTGTTCTGCAATATGAGAATTCCAACAAAGTGCTGCCCGTATTCCTTGGTGTTTATTGGCACTCATATTTATTCCATTACCGGTTCCACAAAATTGAATACCCAATTCATTTTCATTATTTTCAATACTTTCAGCTAGTTTATGTGCAAAATCTGGGTAATCTACACTCTCTAAAGAATAACAGCCATAGTCATTTATTTGATTACCTTTACTATATAAAAGTTCTTTTATTCTTTCTTTATAATCGAATCCTGCGTGATCACATGCTAAACCTATTTTCATTATTTTTTATTTTAACAGTCTGTTAATATTAATTATATTTAACCTAGCACAAATTTTTGAGTTATTAATAAATTGTGTTTTAAAATTGTTCATAAATTACTATTTAAAAATAATAACTTTTATTCAATATTTATTAAAAAAAACTAAGCTAATAACAAAAATCAAAGTCAATAAATTTTATTGTTATTTGTGTTTTATTTTTAAGTATGCTTATTAACTTTATTTGATTGTAAATTTATAATTATTTATTAATATTTAATAGTTAACTAAGCTTATTAACAAATTCTATTATTAGTTAATTAAAAAGGTAAATTATTGATTTATAAAACTTAAAAATTAACATTGTTATTTATTTATTGTTAGTTTATTTTAAAAAATAATTAATCCTATTTTAATGTAAAATAATTATAAACCAAACTAACAACTTATATATATATATATCTTTCTTTCTTTTAATTTAAAATTAAATAATACTTATATATTATATAGTTATTGTTAACTCAATTTTTACTTTAAATAATTTTATATATTTTTAACCCTCAATAAAAATTATAACTATGAAAAATATATTTACTTTATTAATTGGAACTTTAATTTTTTTCAATTCAAATGCACAAATAACTTGTGTAGATTCTACTTTAATGGATACAACAATTTGGTCTCCTTGTATTAGTCTTTATAATCCAGTTTGCGGATGTGATGGAATTACTTATGATAATTATTGTTTTGCAGCATTATTAGGAGGAAATACCTCTTATACATCTGGTCCATGTTCTTCGAATCCACCTCAAACAAGTATATGTGAAAATTTTGATTCATATCAAAATGGAAATCTTATTGCAGCTACTTCTTCTAATTGGGATCTTTGGCCTTCAGCAACTGCTACTGATGTTAGTGTAACTAATTTATTATCTTCAAGCGGAAGTAATTCTTTATATTTATTCTCTGGTACTACTCAAGGTGCACAAGATATTATTTTACCTTTCGGTACAGCTGCTCCATATGAATTAGGTGTTTTTGAATTTTCATCTATGATTTATGTTAATACAGGAACAGGAGCATACTTTAATTTTCAAGCAGAAAATATTCCAGGAAATGTATGGTCTTTAGATTGTAAAATGGATTTAGGTGCATTAGTTTTAGAAAATACAGGAAGTGGATTAAATTATTTAACAACTACATATCCAGAAGAAGTTTGGTTTGAGTTAAAATTAGTTTGTGATTTAACAAATAATAATTGGGAATTATTTTTAGATGGTAATAGTCAAGGAAGTTTTACCAATACAATAAATAAGATTGCATCCTTAAATTTATATCCAATTATAGGACATCAATTTTATGTAGATGATGTTTGTTGGTTATATACAGCACCAAATTTAGCAGATTTAAATGCTCAAACTATATTAGTAAATCCTATTACAGGTTTATCTGGACAAACTAGAAACCCTTCTATTAATATAAGAAATTTAGGTATATCTAATATTACATCTTTTGATGTTGATTTTGAATATAATAGTATTACAATAACAGAAAATATTACGGGTGTAAATATGTTAACTCAAGATATTTATAACGTTAATATGATTAATGGAATAACATTAATAGGAGGAATAAATACAGGAACAGCAACTATTTATAACGTAAATGGATTAGGACCGGATAATGATATATCAGATGATGTTATGTCAATTCAAATAGAAGCTATTACCCCAGCTGCTGGAAAATTAGTAATAGGAGAAGAAGCAACAGGTACTTGGTGTGGTTGGTGTCCAAGAGGTGCTGTTGCTTTGAATTGGATGGATAAAGATTACGAAGGATATTGGCAGGGAATAGCAGTTCATAATGGTGATCCTATGACAAGTCTTGATTACGATAATGGAATGGTTCCTTATATTTCTGGATACCCAAGTGGATTGGTTGATAGAGGTTCTGATATAGATCCTGGTGCATTTAAACAAGACTTTTTACAAAGAATTATTATTGAGCCAAATGGAATTATAACAAATGGAGCTGAATTAAACGGAAATATATTAAAAGTATCTCTTACTGCTGAAATTCAAAATAATATCAATGGAAATTATAAACTAGCATGTGTTTTGGTTGAAGATTCTGTTACAGGAAATAGCACTCAATATTATCAATCAAATTCATACAGTGGAGGAGCTTCAGGTTCTTTAATAGATGTAGATGGAACAGATTGGGCTAATATGCCATCGAATGTACCAGCTTCTCAAATGATTTATAGACATGTAGGAAGAAGTATTGCTCCATCTTTTGGAGGAGAACCTTTAAATTCAACCTCTCTTTTAGTGGGAGATACTGAAACTATTTGTTTTGAATTTATTTTAGATCCTTCTTGGGATCAATCACAAATTCATATTGTAGGAATGTTTATTGATGATAATAATCAAATTGATAACGCATCTTCAACAGGAATTACAACAGCAATTAATACAGGATATACTCAGTGTGCTATAACTAGCTCAGGAATAGAGTTGAATGGGCTAAATAGAGTGAATATTTATCCAAATCCAGCAAGTGATAAAATTTATATTTCAAATTTAAAGGAAGATAATATAACGACTAAGATATATGATATTAAAGGTAAATTAGTACTTGAAAATAAGGTTTCAAACAAAGAATATTTAAATATTTCAAAACTTTCTAAAGGAGTATATCAAATTAAATTTGAAGGTAGTGACTGGAATGAAGTAAGTAAATTAATTAAAGAATAATTAAACTAAAATAAAGTCCATTTGCTTTCTTTCTAAGTCAGCTCTTTGAATTTTAATTTTAACTTTTTGCCCTAGTTGGTAGGTGGATTTTGTTCGGTATCCAATTAGGGCATATTTTTTTTCATCAAAAATATAATGATCATCTTTAATACTACTTACCTTAACTAAGCCCTCACATTTATTTTCAGTAATTTCAATATATAAACCCCACTCTGTAACTCCTGAAATTACACCATCATAAATAGATCCAATTTTATTTTTTAAAAATTTAACCTGCATATATTTAATAGAATCACGCTCTGCCCTTGATGATACTTTTTCCATTTCAGAACAATGCCTGCATATTTTTTCAATAGTTTCTTTATCCACCGAATTACCTCCATTAATATATTGTTCTAATAATCTATGGACAATCAAATCAGGATAACGCCTAATAGGTGATGTAAAATGGGAATAATAATCAAAAGCAAGTCCATAATGACCAATATTATCAGTGGTATAAATAGCTTTTGCCATTGAACGAATAGTTAAAGTTTCTACCATTTGTTGTTCATCTTTACCTTTAACATTTTTTAGTAAATTATTAAGGGAAGATGATAACTTAGGAGTAGAAGTATTATCAATAGAATGTCCGAATTTTTTAACAATATTATTTAAAGTTGTTATTCTATCAACATCAGGAATATCATGAATTCTATACACAAAAGGTTTAGCTTCTTTTTTAGGAAACCCAATATGTTTAGCAACTGTTTTGTTAGCTAACAACATAAATTCTTCAATTAAATGATTAGTGGATAAACTCTCTTTAAAATAAACATCAATAGGGTTATTATTTTTATCCAAAATAAATTTTACTTCTGTACTTTCAAAATTTATAGAACCATTTTGTTGTCTTTTATCTCTTAATATTTTTGATAATTTATCGAGTAATAGCAGTTCAGTTACTAATTTACCCTCTTTATTATCAATAACATCTTGTGCTGTTTGATAGGTAAAACGAACATCAGAATGAATAACCGTTTTTTTAATAGTGTAATCAAGCATATTAGCTGATTCATCCATCTCAAAAAGTATAGAGTAGGATAAACGATCAACATTAGGCTTTAAAGAGCAGATGTTGTTTGAAAGTACTTCTGGAAGCATAGGAATCACTCTGTCCACCAGATAAACTGATGTAGCTCTTTCAGCAGCTTCTTTATCAATAACACCTCCCTTCTCTACATAGTGAGAAACATCAGCAATATGAACTCCAACCTCCCAATTTCCATTTTTTAGTTTTTTAACAGAAAGAGCATCATCAAAATCTTTTGCGTCTTTAGGGTCAATCGTAAAAGTGGTTGTTTTTCTTAAGTCTAGTCGCCTACTAATCCCTTCTTTTGAAATTTCTTCTGCTATTTTATTAGCTTCTTTTTCTACGTTATCATGAAATTTAGGAGAAAAACCATAATCATATAAAATTGAATTTATTTCAGTATTATGATCATTAATTTCACCAATAACCCGTATTACTTTCCCAATAGGATTTTTATATTTTGAATCCCAACCCTCAATTTTTACGACTACTTTTTTGTTAAGATATTCCTTTTTTATTGTTTTAGGCGGTATAAATACATCAAAAGAAATTTTTCTATCATCAGTAATTAAAAAATAATTAGAAGAGGAGTCGTCTATTATACCAACAAATTCTTCTTTTCTTCTTTTTATAACTTTTATTACCTCTCCTTCTTGTTTGTTTTTTCTTTTTGGGAAAAGCAATACCTCAACCTCATCACCTGCTAATGAAAATTGAGCATATTCTTTTGGAATAAAAACTTCATTTTCTTCATCAATATTTGCGTAAGAACCTCTGCTAGTTGTGTTTTTTATATTTGTAATAAGGGTTGATGTTTTTTCTAATAACCGATAAGAACCTCTTTGTTCTTCAGTTAGTGTGCCGGAAATAACCATTTCTTTTATTACATCAATAATTTGGATTTTTACACCCATTTCTGTTACCTTCAATATTTTAGAAACCTGCTTATAGTTTAGTTTTTTATTTGGATTTTCTCTAAAAACTAATAATATTATATCAAATAGTTTTGAGTTTGAAAACTCTCCTTTCCCGGATTTTTTGGTTCTTTTCTTTTTCTTCATAATGTAAGTAGCAAAAATATGTTTAATTTTACCAAGTGAGACTATTGAAAAGTAAACATATCATTATCTTATTGTTAAGTGTTGTTCTATTGAGTTCATGTAGAGCAAAAAAAACATTTAACGGGACAACCACCCTTCCTTGTTCTGATTACGAAAACTCATCCAAAACAAAAAAGAAATCTAAATGGAAGTTAGTGCTGTATAAGGATGGGAAAAAGTTAGGTAAAAAATCTAAAAAAGGAAGAAGTAGGTTGTTTAAGAAAAGGAAAGAGTAATTAAAACGCTACTAGCGTAACTAATTCAATTTCTAAATCGTTTATACTTTACAAGCATGAACAACAATGAAACACGCGCTATTAATATTATTTATCATTCCCGCTTATTTGTTTCCCCAAACAAATAGTAAAAAAGTATTTTTAGATAAAAACTCCCCTCTTTCCGAAAAAAGTATAACAGCAATTGCTACTGATGCGGCTGGTTTAAATTGGATTGGCACTCTTGAGGGTTTAATTTGTTATAACGGACAAAGGTGGGTTACTTTAAATACAAAAAATAGTAAACTACCATCAGATAAGATATTATGTGTTGAAATAGAAAATAACATAAAATATATTGGAACAACAGAAGGCTTGTTAGTTATTAAAAATAATGATTGGGAAGTTTTTACAACCACTAATAGTAACCTGCCTTCTAACAAAATAAGAAAGATAAAAATAAATAAAGGAGTGGTTTGGCTTGCGACATCTGCAGGACTAGTTAGATATAAAAATGATTTTGAAGTAATTTTAAGTAAAGCAAAAAACAGTATTATTGATGACGATTTTATAACCTTAAGCATTGATAATAACGAAATGATATGGGTTGGAACAAATAATGGTCTTTATAGTTTTAAAGATGATATTTGGAGGATTTTTACTACTCAAAACTCTCAATTACCAAATAATAATATTTGGAATATAGTTGTTGATGGTGAGGGTAAAAAATGGATTGGCACTAAAAATGGGTTAGTTGCAATCACAGATGAGGGGTGGCAATTATTTAATAAGAAAAATTCCCTTTTAGAATCAAACCACATAAATTCTATTGTTTGTGATGATTATGATAGAATATGGGTTAGTACTGAAAAAGGTGTTATTTCGTATGATGGAGATTCTTGGGAAAAGCAAAAAACAAAAATCTGCAAAAAAGAAGTAATAACTAGTCTTTTTATAGATGCGTTTGATAATAAATGGATATGTACTTTAAATAATATAATTTTATTTAACACTGAAGGAATAGAATTTAAAAATAATATTACAATTGAAGATAACGTTATTGTAAGTAGATAGGAATCAAAAGAGTAGTCTTTATATAGTAAAACAATTTTGGTTAATACGCAAAAAGTCCAGCTTAAATAGCTGGACTTTTTGTTTGCTCCCCCTCTAGGACTCGAACCTAGGACCCTCTGATTAACAGTCAGATGCTCTAACCAGCTGAGCTAAGGAGGAGTGTTGTTAAAACGGCTGCAAAAATAACACAAAGGTTGAAATAATAAAATATATTTGCAAAAAAAATAATTATGAGTATTTTAGTGGTAGGAACAGTGGCTTTTGATGCAATAGAAACCCCCTTCGGAAAGACAGATAAAATAGTTGGTGGAGCAGCAACATACATCTGTTTATCGTCATCATTCTTTGCTAAAAACTTAAACCTAGTATCTGTTGTTGGAGAGGATTTCCCTTCTGACGCAATACAAATGCTAAAAAACAAATCAGTAGATATTGATGGTTTACAGATAAAAAAAGGAGAAAAAACTTTTTTCTGGTCAGGAAAGTATCATAACGATATGAATACTAGAGATACTTTAGACACTCAATTAAATGTATTAGAGAATTTCGACCCAATTGTTCCTGAAAAATATAAAGAATCAGAATTTTTAATGCTAGGAAACTTAATGCCAAGTGTTCAAAAAAAGGTGTTAAGTCAGATGAAGAAAAGACCAAAACTAGTTGTATTGGATACCATGAATTTTTGGATGGATCTTTTTATGGATGATTTAAAAGAGGCTTTAAAAGAAGTTGATGTGTTAACTATAAATGATGAAGAAGCAAGGCAACTTTCAGGAGAGTATTCATTAGTTAAAGCAGCCAAACTAATTTTAGCAATGGGTCCTAAATACTTAATAATAAAAAAAGGAGAGCACGGAGCTCTTCTATTTAATAATGAAGAAGTCTTTTTTGCTCCAGCCTTACCTTTGGAAGAAGTGTTTGATCCGACTGGAGCTGGAGATTCTTTTGCAGGAGGATTTATAGGTTATCTGGCAAAAACAAATGACATCTCTTTTGAAAACATGAAAAGAGCTGTTATTAATGGTTCTGCTATGGCATCATTTTGTGTTGAAAAATTTGGGACACAGAAATTAACAGAAATTACCCAGGAGGATGTTAATGCAAGAATAAATAAGTTTGTAAAATTAGTTAAATTTGATATTTCCTTAAAATAAGGAAGAGCCGGTGTTTTTAACATTGTTTTCATACCAATCATCAACAAGAAGATTATTGGAATCAGCTGCTTGTACAGCTAATACATCACACCTTTCATTTTCTTTATTATTAGCATGACCTTTTACCCAGATAAAACTTACTTTTTGTTTTCTGTATATTTTTAAGAAACGAATCCATAAATCAGGATTTTTCTTGTTGTTAAAATTTTTCTTTTCCCAACCAAACACCCATTTTTTTTCAACCGAATCAATAACATATTTTGAATCAGAATAAATAGTTATTGCTGAGTTTTCATTTTTAATGCTTTCTAAAGCAACAATAACAGCTAACAATTCCATACGATTATTGGTTGTAAGCCTAAAACCTTGATGCAACTCTCTTCTATGGTCGCCACTCATCATTACAATTCCATATCCGCCATTCCCAGGATTTCCTTTAGCGGAACCGTCTGTATAAATAATAATACTCATTAATTAAATAGAGTTTTTTGAGATTATAAATAAGGCATTCATTTTTATAATTTTTTAATAGTTTTTTCAATTGCACCAGGAAAATAATTATGCTCTAATTTGTGTATTTTGTGTATTAGTGTTTCTACAGATTCACTAGCAGAAATAGAACACTTTTTTTGTAAAATAATTTTTCCTTCATCATAGTTTTGATTCACAAAATGAATGCTAATTCCACTTTCAGTTTCTTTATTTTTAATTACAGCTTTATGTATATTACTACCATACATTCCTTTCCCACCATATTTTGGTAATAAAGAAGGATGAATATTAATAATACGATTTGGGTAACTATCGACCATTATAGCGGGTAGTTTAAGCAAAAATCCAGCTAAGATGACAATATCTACACCAATACTTTGTAGTTTTTTATGTAAATCAACAAAATTATTCAGTTCATATTTAGTAAATATATATACTGGAATATTCAGCTTATTAGCCCTTTTTACAATAAAAGCATCTTCCCTATTTGTACAGATTAAAACCACCTTAATATCAGATGATTCAGCAAAATAATTGCAGATATTTTCGGCATTTGAACCTGACCCAGAAGCAAATATTGCAAGTTTTTTTGGCATGATTAATTTTTATCAAAAATAGTTTAAACAAAGATATGTTAAAATAGAAAATAAGAAAGGGTGCATGTTCTTTAATTTATAGTTTTATTTGCACTTTAATAATTAAAATATTTAAATATGTCAGATGTAGCAGAAAAAGTAAAAGCAATTATTGTTGACAAATTAGGAGTTGACGAAAGTGAAGTAACTAATGAGGCTAGTTTTACTAATGATTTAGGAGCTGATTCTTTAGATACCGTAGAGCTTATTATGGAATTTGAAAAGGAATTTGATATCCAAATCCCAGACGATAAAGCAGAAGCTATTGCAACAGTTGGTGATGCGGTTTCTTTTATTGAGGCAGCCTAACAAATTAAAATGAAAAGCAGAAGAGTAGTTGTTACCGGCATAGGTGCTTTAACGCCTATCGGTAATAACTTAAAGGATTATTGGAAAGCCCTGAAAGCAGGGGTAAGTGGTGCTGCGCCAATTACTCATTTCAATGCTGAAAACTTTAAAACACAATTCGCTTGTGAAGTTAAGGGTTTTGAGGTTACTGATTTTATTCATAGAAAAGAAGCTAGAAAATTAGATAAGTTTAGTCAGTATGCAATGGTTGTTGCGGATGAAGCTTTTAATGATTCTGGATTAAATATGGATAAAATTGATTCTGATAGAGCTGGAGTAGTTTGGGGTTCAGGTATTGGCGGAATGCAAACTTTTTATAATGAATCAGTTAACTTCGGATCCGGAAATGGTACACCAAGATTTAACCCTTTCTTTATACCAAAGTTAATTTCAGATATTCCCGCAGGACATATATCTATAAAATATAATTTTAGAGGTCCAAACTTTACAACAGTTTCGGCTTGTGCATCTTCTACCAACGCATTGATTGATGCATTTAATTACATTAAATGGAATAAAGCGGATCTTTTTATTGCTGGTGGTTCGGAGGCTTGTGTTTATGAGCCAGGAATTGGAGGTTTTAATGCCATGATGGCTTTATCAACAAGAAATGATGATCCAAAAACAGCTTCACGCCCTTTTGATAAGGATAGAGATGGCTTTGTAATGGGAGAAGGAGGAGGAGCAATTGTAATTGAAGAATACGAGCATGCAATTAAAAGAGGAGCAAAAATTTATGCGGAAATAGTTGGTGGAGGTTTAACGGCTGATGCTCATCATATAACCGCACCACATCCTGAAGGTTTGGGCGCTTATAATGTTATGCAGTTAGCAATTGAGGAAGCTGAAATTCCAGTAACAGACGTAGATTATATCAATGTACATGGAACATCAACCCCACTTGGAGATATTGCAGAAACCAAAGCAATTAAAGCTTTGTTTGGTGAGCATGCTTATAACTTAAACATTAGCTCAACAAAATCAATGACAGGACACTTATTGGGTGCTGCTGGAGTTATTGAGTCAATTGCTTGTATTATGGCGGTCAAGGATAATGTTGTTCCTCCTACTATTAACCACTTTACTGATGATCCAGATATCGATAATAAATTGAATTTTACATTCAATAAAGCACAAAAAAGAACTGTGAACTACGCCTTAACCAATACTTTTGGCTTTGGAGGTCATAACGCTTCTGTCTTATTTAAAAAATATACATCATAACTTTTTTAAAACGAATATATGAAAGACTTGCTTTTTACAATAAGAGCAATTCGTTTTTGTTTAAAATACTAGCTTACAACCCAATAAATAAAGAGATATACCTAAAAGCACTACAACATAAATCCTATAGTGTTAAGGAAAATAATGAGCGCTTAGAGTTTTTAGGTGATGCCATTTTGGATTTTATTGTTGCTAAGCAGTTATATTTAGAAAATCCAAATCAGGAAGAAGGTTTTTTATCACAACAAAGAGCCATAATAGTAGGAAGAAAACACTTGAATTTAGTGGGAAAAAAAATTTTCTTAGATTCTTATATTAAAAGCAACCTTAAAGTAATTCCTAAAAGTGTTTATGGAAATACGCTTGAATCAATTATTGGTGCTATTTATATTGATAAAGGAATAGAACAAGCGCAGCAGTTTATTATTGAGCATATCTATAGTTCAGAATTTATTGAAGAGCTTTCTGATACAGACTATAAGAGTAAGTTACTAAAGTTATCTCAAAAGTTAAAAATTAAAACAACATACAAGGTTATAAAAAGAGAGGGTCCTAGTCACAAGCAAGAATTCTTGGTTGCTGTTTATATAGAAAACATTAAAAAGGCAGAAGCAAAAGCATCATCAATTAAGGAAGCAGAACAAAAAGCAGCTAAAAAAGCATATAATAGTGTATTTTAGCGATTATGAAAACTCGCTTTACATTAGAATGTTCAGAAGAATTTGAATTTGCTGTGTTGGCAATAAACAGCCACATAAAAGCCTATAAGTTGTGTTGGAATATTAATAATTCAATGCAATTAAATTTCGAAAAAAAAAACGATCACAATATTAAGAAGGACCTGTGGTTTTCAAGATATACTTATATTTCAGATGACGGAATAGAGTATGATTTATTAGCTAATCGTTCTAAAAAAGGATATTTAGTTCCAAACCAAAAAAGTATTAATTATTTTTTGGTTGTGAAGAATGATTATTGGGAGCAGGAGAAGCTAGACTTTATGAGTAAGTTAAGAAATATACCAGATGTTTTGTTGGCCTTTGAGGTAGATATAGCCAATTTAAAATTCATAGATAGATTTATTTTCAATGATAAGGAAAACTAAAATAATAGCGACTATAGGTCCAGCAACATCATCCAAAGAGATGTTGAAAAAAATTATCCAGAGAGGGGTTAATGTGTGTAGGTTAAATTTTTCTCATCTTGAACATGATGTAGCAAAAGAGATTATCTCAAACATAAAGGAGATAAACCAAGAATTGCATATGCATACTGCTATTTTAGCCGATTTACAAGGACCTAAAATAAGGGTTGGGATATTTGAAAAACCAATAAAACTTAAAAAAGGAGAGGAAGTAATTTTTAGTACAAAAAGAAAGAAAAACACAATTTATATAAGCTATATTAATTTTGCTAAAGACGTTAGTGAAAAAGATAAAGTTCTATTAGACGATGGGAAGCTAGCATTAGAAGTTATTAGTACAAACAAGAAAGATACTGTTGTTTTGAAAGTAATATTTGGAGGTTTATTACAGTCTAAAAAAGGAGTTAATTTACCAAACACTAAAATTTCATTACCCTGCTTAACAAAAAAAGACAAAGAAGATTTAGCTTTTGTGCTTTCTGAAAAAATTGAATGGGTTGGTTTGTCATTTGTGCGTTCAGCTAATGATGTTAAAATTCTAAAAAGAATTATTGACAAGCAAAAACTACATCACAAAGTAATTGCAAAAATCGAAAAACCTGAAGCAATAAATGATATTGATGCAATAATTGAAGCGGCTGACGCAATTATGGTTGCAAGAGGAGATTTAGGGGTTGAAGTGCCATCACATAAGGTTCCTGTTTATCAGAAAATGATTGTTGAGAAATGTATTACACAAGGGAAGCCAGTTATAATTGCAACACAAATGCTGGAAAGCATGACTGAAAATCCAACGGCAACAAGAGCGGAAGTAAATGATGTAGCAAATTCTGTTATTGATGGAGCTGATGCCGTTATGTTAAGCGGAGAAACATCTATTGGAAGTCACCCTTTGAAGGTTGTTGATACTATGCGAAAAATCATTAGAGATGTCGAGAAGAGTGACCATAACATATCAAAAAACAGAATAAATAAAGCTGTTATAAATGACGAGCGATTATTGACAAATGCAATTTGTTCACATGCTTGCGATATTGCTAAAAGTACAGGAGCCAAAGCAATAATTACAGTTACTTATTCTGGATTTAACACGATAAAAATGTCAAGCTATCGACCGAGTGCGTTTATTTATGCTTTTACAAATAATCATACGATTTTAAATACACTAAGCTTGGTTTGGGGGGTAAGAGGTTTTTATTATGATAGAGGAACAACAACAGACCAAACTATAAAAGAAACTAAAGAAATTTTAAGAGATGGAAATTTCTTAAAAAAAGGAGATTTAGTTGTAAATTTGGCTAGCATGCCAGCCCAAGAAAAAGGCATGACAAATATGATGAAATTAAGTAAAGTAAAATAAATACCAAAAATGATAAATACAGCATTATTAGCAGAAATTTGTAAGGTTGCAGGAGCTCCAGGGCACGAACAAAGAGTAAGAGAAATTGTACTAAGAGAAGTAGAATCATTAGTAGATGAAATAAGAATAGACAACATGGGAAATGTTGTGGCAATAAAAAAAGGAAAAGAAAGTAAACGAGTAATGATTGGCGCTCATATGGATGAGATCGGATTTATTGTTACTCATATTGATGACAAGGGGTTTGTTTATTTCCATACTTTAGGTGGTTTCGATCCAAAAACACTAACTGCACAAAGAGTAATTATACATGGAACAGAAGATATAATTGGGGTAATGGGAGGAAAGCCAATTCATTTGATGAATGCTGCTGATAGAGCAAAAGTTCCCACTATTAAAGATTATTTTATTGATACAGGAAGACCAAAAAAAGAGTTGGATAAAATCATTTCTGTTGGTGATACTATTACTAGAAGTAGTGAATTGATTGAAATGGGCGATTGTATAAACTGTAAATCATTAGACAATAGAGTTTCTGTTTTTATACTTATTGAGATGTTCCGTGAGATGAAAGAAACTCCTCCTTATGATGTTTATGGTGTATTTACTGTGCAAGAAGAAATAGGAATTAGAGGTGCAAATGTATCAGCATTAGATATCAATCCTGATTTTGGTTTTGGATTAGACACTACTATTGCTTGGGATACTCCAGGAAGTACTAAGCAAGAACAAGTTTCTGCTTTGGGTGAAGGGGCTTGTATTAAGGTGATGGATTCTGCTACCGTATGTGATTACCGTATGGTAAAATACATGAAGGAGTTGGCAAAAATCAAAAAGTTAAAAACGCAATTAGAGATATTACCAGCTGGAGGAACAGATACGGCAGGAATACAAAGAATGAATCCAGGAGGAAGTATTGCTGGGGCGGTTTCTATACCAACAAGACACATTCATCAATCTATAGAGATGGTACACAAAGAGGATGTAAGAGGAGCAATTGATTTATTGCGTCACTCAGTAGAAAACCTACATACTTACGATTGGAGTTTTAGGTAATTAAAACAGATAAATTATAAGAAAACTACCTGAAAAGGTGGTTTTTGTTTTATTAGAGAATCCCTAAGCCAATAGCAACAGCCATTAGCATGATCATTACTGCAACAGTAATTTGCACAAAAGTAGTTGTGATTTTTTTCAGTAGTTTTTTACCAATTAAAGCGCCAGCAAATGCAGCCAGCACAGCCGCTAAAAGAAGATTGATGTTTTCTTCTATTCCCATAGAGGTGTATTTTGTGAAATAAACCGAGACTCTTGAAATATCAATAACAGAGGAAATCATTACTCCAGTAGCAATAAAACTCTCTTTGCTCAATCCGTACTTAATTAAAAAAGCACTTCTTAGCGCTCCTTGATGACCAGATAGTCCACCAAAAAAACCACTGATAACCCCTCCAATAAATAGTTTGTTTTCAGCAAATTCTAATTTTTTGAAAAAAGGCATTAATTCTAAAAAGGCAAAACCAAACATTAAAAAGGCAACCACTACTTTTATAGGAGTTATTACAAAGTATTTCCCACCAAGAGCATAAACATACCACTCTGTGGTTTCGGAAAAGGACATTAACAGCCATGCACCTATTAATGCACTAATTACAGCAGGAGCACCAAATTTCAGCACAATTCTCCAATTTGCTTCTTTCCCTACCAAATACATTTTAAAAAGATTGTTCAACAAATGAACAACTCCGGTTAAGGCGATTGCCATTTCAAGAGGAAAGAAAAGAGCAAAAACAGGCATTAAAATTGTGCCTAAACCAAAACCAGAGAAAAAAGTGAGTAGTGATGCGAAAAATGCCGCTAAGCAGATTAATATTATTTCCATCTAAATTTAGATGCTTTTGTCAAACTGCTTTAAGAAACGCACATCATTCTCAAAAAATAGCCGTAAATCTTTTACGCCATATTTTAGCATAGCAATTCTTTCAATTCCCATTCCAAAGGCATATCCTGTATATTTTTTAGAGTCAATTCCACAGTTCTCCAAAACATTGGGGTCAACCATTCCACAACCTAAAATCTCCAAATAACCAGTGTATTTACATACATTACATCCTTTGCTATTACAAATATTACAACTTACATCTACTTCAGCAGAGGGCTCTGTAAATGGGAAATATGAAGGCCTTAATCTTATTTTTGTTTTTTCTCCAAACATTTCTTTTGCAAAATAAAGAAGCGCTTGTTTCAAATCGGCAAAACTTACGTTTTCATCAATATATAAACCTTCCACTTGATGAAAAATACAATGTGCTCGAGCTGAAATCGCCTCATTTCTATATACTCTTCCTGGTGAAAGTGTTCGGATTGGGGGTTTATTACCCTCCATATATCTTACTTGTGCGGATGAGGTATGTGTTCTTAATAAAACATCAGGGTTAGTTTGGATAAAAAAGGTGTCCTGCATATCTCTTGCAGGGTGTTCTTCTGGTAAATTTAAAGCAGAAAAATTATGCCAATCATCTTCAATTTCTGGCCCTTCTGAAACAGTAAAGCCAATGCGATTAAAAATATCTACAATTTGGTTTCTTACCAAGGAAATAGGATGTCTACTTCCTAAGTTATCTAAGGAACTTGGACGACTTAAATCAATTTCTTCATTCTCATTTTCAGTGTTGAAATTTCCCTTAAATGCATCTACTTTAGCTTGAGCATTCTGTTTTAAGGCATTTATTGCTTCTCCAAATTCTTTTTTATTTTCGTTAGGAACCCGTTTAAATGCAGCAAATAAAGCATTCATTTCCCCCTTTTTTCCTAAAAACTTTAGGCGAAATTCTTCTGTTTCTTTCTCTGATTTTGAAACAAATTTTTCAACCTCTTGTAGTAATTCCTTTACCTTTTCTAACATTGTAATAATTTATATATATTTGCTAATTCAATTACAAAGAAACAATAATTATGCTAAATAGGATTTTTAAAACTATATTATTAGGAGTTTTTGCTCTAGTGATAACATCTACATTTACTTCTTGCGAAAAAGAAAAAGACACAATAGCTGTAATTATTGTAAAGGATGGTTCTGGAATTGTAGTGCCTAACGCAAGGGTTGTTCTGCATGCAAACCAACTAAAACAACCATTATATACATATAATCCAGATGATTATACGGATAGATCTCTAGATGCTTTAGTAAAAGCTAACTTAGACACTATTTATAGCTCTACAGGACAAAATTCAGATTTATTTAAGGCAGAATGGACTGATGATAATGGTAGGGCAGAATTTACACTTCCTTTAGAAATGGTGTTGAATGTGTCAGTTTTAAAAACAGATGGAAATGATGAGTACTTAGGAGCAAATGTAATTAATATTCAAAAAGAAAAAACGACTACACAGGTTGTGAAGTTGCTTAATTATTAAAGTATTTTATAATAGCTTCCTTCATTAGCAATCCTTGCTTTGCGTCATCAAGATTTTTTAGGGCTTTTAATTCGGTCCAGTGTGGCCATCCGTCTTCATCTACTCTATCAAACTTATAAAACCCAAAAGGAGTTAGTATCTTACATACTGCAACATGTAGAATATCTACTTTTTCCTCCCGACCAAATCGCTTTATACCCATATTTAATTCTTGCACACCAATTAAATAAAGGATAGCCTTTAAGTTTATCTCATCATCAAATTGCCTCTCTATTTTTAAAACTAAAGCATCCCATTTTTTATTCAAGTCATCCATAATGCAAAGTTAAAATTTTAATATCTTTACGGTATGAATTATTTAGATATTATAATAGCAGTTCCTTTATTATATGGCCTGATAAAAGGCTTTTCTAATGGACTTGTTAAAGAGGTAACTTCATTATTAGCTTTGTTTATAGGAGTATATGTTGCTATAAATTTTTCAGAATATTTGGAACCAAAATTTGTTGATATATTGGATGGTTATCAGGAATTTGTTCCTGTTTTAGCTTTTGGCGTCTTGTTTTTAGTAAGTGTCTTGTGTATAAAAGCGCTAGGCTTTGTTGTTGATAAACTAACAAAAGCACTAGCCTTAGGCATTTTTAGCAGGGTGTTCGGAGGAGTTTTTGGATTTTTAAAAGTAGTCGTTATTTTCAGTTTTTTACTCTTTGTTATTACCGACTATAACTTGGTAAACAAACAAACTAAAGAGGATTCCGTATTGTTCGAACCACTAACGGATGTTGCCGAAATAATAACCCCACAATTAAAAAAACATCAATCCATTTTAGATAAAATTGAAAAGGGAACTGCAAAAGTAAAAGAAAAAATTAATCCTGAATAGCAGTTACTCCAGGAAGTTGCTTTCCTTCAAGATATTCTAACATAGCACCACCACCTGTTGAAATATAGGATACTTTTTCAGCAAAACCAAACTGCTTTACAGCAGCAACAGAATCACCACCACCCACTAATGAAAATGCTCCATTTTGTGTTGATTTACATATTGCCACTCCAATTTGTTTTGTACCATTTGAAAAATTATCCATTTCAAAAACACCCATTGGTCCGTTCCAAATTATTGTTTTTGAATTCAATATTACCTTAGAAAAGTGAGTGATGCTATCGCTTCCAATATCTAGCCCCATAAATCCATCAGGGATATTTGTAATTTCAGAATATTGAATAGTTGCATTATTGTTAAACTCTTTTGCGTTTACTGAATCAGAAGGTAATAATAATTGAACTCCCTTTGCTTTAGCGGCAGTAATTAAGCTTTTTGCCAAAGCTACTTTGTCATCCTCCACTAATGAATTACCAATATTTCCACCCATTGCTTTGGCAAAAGTATAAGCCATTCCCCCACCGATAATTAGGTTGTCTACTTTGTCAAAAAGTGAAGTAATAACATCAATTTTACCCGTTATTTTAGCACCACCTATAATTGCTGTAAAAGGTCTTTTTGGGTTTTTAAGTGCAGTTTCTAAGCTATTTATTTCATTGCTGAGTAATAGTCCAAAATATTTATTATTTGGAAAATAATTAGCAATAATGGAAGTAGATGCGTGCGCTCTGTGTGCGGTTCCAAAAGCGTCATTTACATACACATCCCCAAGCTTAGCCAATTGTTTTGCAAATTCATTATCTCCTGCTTTTTCTTGTGAGTAAAAACGCAAGTTTTCTAATACCAATACATCTCCATTTTCCATTTTAGATATATCAGTTAAAGTTTTTCCCCCTATACAGTCGACACTAAAACTAACTTCAGTTTCAAGCAAGTTAGAGAGGTGTTTAGTAGTATGTTTCAATGAGAATTCTTCTTCAAAACCATTTTCTGGTCTTCCAAGGTGAGACATAATAATTGCTTTTCCTCCGTCTGCAATTACTTTTTTAATTGTAGGTAGTGCTGCTTTAATTCTACTGTCATCAGTAATATTAAAATGTTTGTCTAAAGGAACATTAAAGTCTACTCGTATTAAAACCTTTTTTCCTTTTAGAGATATGTCACTTATGTTTTTCATTTTGTAAAAGTAAAATAAATGCTAAAAATGAGCACAAATTATTTATATTTGACAGAAATAAATTTTGAATGTTATTTAAAGAGATTATAGGCAATAATTCTGTGAAAAAGCAACTGATTGAGGCGGTTAGAAATAATCGAATTAGTCATGCTCAGCTTTTTTCTGGTAAAAGTGGTAGTGCCAAACTGGCTTTAGCGCTTGCCTATGCTCAGTTTTTAAATTGCGAAAACAGAACTACAGTTGATTCTTGTGGAACCTGTTCTTCCTGTTTGAAATTTAATAACCTATCACATCCTGATCTACATTTAGTTATACCAGTTTTAAAAACTAAAGAAGTACAGAACCCTGTAAGCGACCATTTTATTGGAAACTGGCGAGACTTTATAACTAATAATTATTATGGGTCTTTAAATGGTTGGATTGATTCATTTGGAACTGAAAACAAAACAGGTCAGCAGGGTACAATTTATAAGGATGAAGCAATTAATATCCATAAAAAGTTAAGCCTTAAAAATTATGAGGCTGAATATAGAGTTGTGTTGATTTGGATGCCTGAAAGAATGAATTTGGAAGTATCCAATAAGCTGTTGAAATTATTTGAAGAACCACCAAAGGGGACTATTTTTTTATTGGTAACAGAAAATGCAAATCAACTTTTACCAACTATAATTTCAAGATTACAGACGATTAAAATTGCTGATTTTACAGCAGAAGATATTGTTAATCATTTTGGTGAACAGGCTTTATCCTTGGAAAAGGCAAAGCAGCTTAGGAATTTAACCAATGCTGATTTGGGAAAAATAACTCAAATTTTGGAGGATAAAGAAGGAGAATTAGATTTGTTTTCTGACTTTTCGGTTTGGATGCGACTTACCTACAAAATGGATGTTCAGGGAATTTCAAAATGGGTAGATAATCTTTCTTTAAAAGGAAGGAAACAACAAAATCTATTCTTATCCTATGCTATAAAAATGGTTAGGGAGTGCTTAATTTATAATTTTGCAAGTGATACCCTACTAAAAACAAACGAAAATGAATTTGCTTTTTTAACTAAATTTTCACCATTCATACATGAGGAGAACAGTGTAATGATAACTGAAAAATTAGAAGAATCAATTAAGGCAATTAACCGAAATGCAAATGCAAAAATCTTATTTTTTGAGCTTTCACTTCAAATGGTGAAATTCTTAAGACTTAAGCGTAAATTTGCCATAAAATAAAATAAAATGGGTTGTAGTAATTGTAGTACATGTGAGGTTTCCGAGAATAGAGGTTCTGCTAACAGTACTGTTTTTGACTGGTTGTATCAAATTGATGCTCCAAAAAGCGAAAACAGTAACTTGGTTGAAGTGCAGTTTAAAGGAGACAGGAAAGACTTCTATGTTAATTCAGAAGATATAGATATTAGTAGCGGAGACTGGGTAGCTGTTCAGGGAGAAAAGTCAGGACATGATATTGGTAAAGTAACAATGAAAGGCGAGCTAGTTGCTTTGCAGATAAAACGTAAAAGTAGAGACGTTGAAAAGGAACCTATCAGAAAACTATTTCGAATAGCGTCAGAAAATGACATGCAGATATGGAATGATGCGGTAGCTAATGAAGACGATATTTTAGTAAAGGCAAAACGAATTATTGAAGATTCCAAACTAGAAATGAAGCTTACAGATGTTGAGTTCCAAGGAGATAATTCAAAAGCAACATTTTATTATACGGCTGAAAAAAGAGTGGACTTTCGTGAGTTGATAAGAGAGTATTCAAGGAATTTTGGAATTAGGGTAGAAATGCGCCAGATTGGGGTTAGACAAGAAGCTGCCAAAATTGGAGGAATAGGTTCGTGTGGTAGAGAGCTTTGTTGCTCTACTTGGATGACTGATTTTCCTTCAGTATCAACTAATGCTGCTCGTTATCAACAACTGTCAATTAATCCTCAAAAAATTTCAGGCCAATGCGGAAGATTAAAGTGTTGTTTGAATTTTGAATTAGATGGCTATATTGAGGCGCTAAAAGATTTTCCAAGCATAAAAGTGCAATTAAAATCAAAAAAAGGAAATGCTAAATTTGTAAAATTAGATGTGTTTAAAGGGGTATTATTTTATTTTAATATGGATAATCCAGGTGATTTGCTTGAGCTATCGATTGAGAATGTAAATAAAATTATTGCATTGAATAAGAAAGGTGAAATACCTGCAAGCTTTGAAAGTTTTGTAATTGAAATTGAGCAAAAGGAAGTTTCTTTTGAAGACGCTATGGGTCAAGACAATATTGGTCGTTTTGACAAAAAAAAGAACCCAAAATTTAAAAAGAAAAAAAAAGGAAATTGTCATTGTGGGAAAACTAAAAATCCAAATGGAAATTGTGATGGATCCCACCGCAATTAAATAGTAATTATATGATACGGACTTTAGCTTTAATTGGCACAATAGTTATGTTTATTTCATGTGATAGTTCTATTGTTTTTGAAGAATATAAAAGCTTTGAAAATCAGAAGTGGAATACTGATAGTGTAGCATTTTTTAACTATGCTAATTCGGATACAACTAGTAAAAACACAATCAAAATTAAGTTAAGGCATACGGTTGAATATGAATTTCAGAATTTGTTTTTATTTATTGAAACAGATGTGATGGACACAGTTGAATTGATGTTGGCAAACAAGGAAGGAATGTGGTTGGGCAGTGGAATTGGTGATGTAAGAGAGTTTGAATTTGAATATCAGAATGCAAAGTTATTTAGTAAAAAAGGATATTATTCGTTTAAAATTGAACAAGCAATGCGTTATGGAATGGCTGAAAAAATCCAAATACTAAATAATGTTCTTGCCGTAGGGATAAGTATAGAAAAACAAAATGAGTAGATATAGAAAGATACTGTTGTGGTTGATTATTACAAGTCCATTTTTTGGCTTGTTTCTACTCGTTAATTTGACCGCTATAGGTGTTTTTGGTGACCTACCTACATTTGAGCAATTAGAGAATCCAAAGAATAATTTAGCAACTGAGATTATTTCAGAAGATGGAATAGTTTTAGGAAAGTATTTCTTTGAAAACAGGAGTAGAGTATCCTACAATGAGATTCCAGAAAATTTAATTAATGCATTTATTTCAACTGAAGATGTGCGCTTTAGGAATCATTCAGGAATTGATGGAAGAGCATTATTAAGAGCAATTTATGGAGCTTTAACTGGAAAAAGTAGTTCAGGAGGAGCAAGTACGATTACCCAACAATTGTCCAAAATGTTGTTTACCGAAAAGCCAAGTTCAGGTATCGATAGAGTAATGCAAAAATTAAAAGAATGGATAATTTCAGGTCAACTTGAAAAACGGTATACAAAGGACGAGATATTGACTATGTATCTAAATCGTTTTGACTGGGTGAATAATGCAGTAGGAATTAAGTCGGCATCAAAAGTCTATTTTAATAAAGCACCAATTGACTTGAATGTTTCAGAGTCAGCAATGCTAGTAGGAATGTTGAAAAACCCATCTTACTATAATCCAAATAGAAGAATGGAATTAACGGAGGGAAGAAGAAATATTGTTCTTTCTCAAATGAAAAAATATGAGGTTATTTCTGATTCTTTGTATGACACTTTAGTTCAACAGCCAATTGTTTTAAATTTTAAAAAAGCAAGTCATAATGAAGGTTTGGCTCCTTATTTTAGAGAATATTTTAGAGGAGAGCTAAAGAAATGGTGTGAAACACACACTAAGCCAGATGGCACAAATTACAATGCTTATACGGATGGATTAAAAGTGTATACAACTATTAATTCTCGGTTGCAACAGTTTGCAGAAGAAGGTATGCGTACACACATTTCATCTTTACAAAAAGATTTTAACTCACATTGGAAGGGCTATACAAAAGCGCCTTATCCTGATGATTTTGAATGGGAGCAAATAAATGAAATTATTGACCAAGGAATGAGGCGTTCTGAAAGGTATAGTAAATTAAAGAAGGCAGGAAAATCTATAAAAGAAATAAAAAGTATTTTCAAAAAGAAAGTACAAATGACTTTATTTTCTTGGGATGGCGAGATAGATACTTTGCTTTCACCTAGAGATTCTATAAAATATAATAAGTTTTTTATTCATAGTGGTATGATGAGTATGGATCCAAAAACGGGTCATGTTAAAGCTTATGTTGGAGGAATAAACTATAAGCATTTTAAGTACGATCATGTTAAGATAGGAAAACGACAAGTAGGATCTACATTTAAGCCTTTTTTATATTCCTTAGCTATGCAGGAAGGTTATACTCCATGCTATGAGGTATCTAATGTTCCGATTGTTTTTGATAAAACAAGATGGGGCTTGGAAAAAGATTGGGTACCAAAAAATTCAGGTGATGAGTTTGATGAAATGTCATTAACCTTAAAGTTTGGTTTGGCAAATTCTATCAATACAGTTACAGCTTATATCATGAAGCAATTTGGCCCTCATGCTGTGGTTGATTTGGCAAAAAAGATTGGAATTCAATCTAAGATTTTGGCTGTGCCTTCTTTATGTTTGGGAACTTTTGATTTATCGGTTTATGAAATGGTTGGTGCGTATTCTACTTTTGTAAATAAAGGAGTGTGGACTGAACCTATTTTTGTTACTCGAATTGAAGATAAAAATGGAGTGGTATTGGAAGATTTTCATCCAAAAACTCAAGAGGCTATGAGTCAAGAAACGGCTGATTTGATGGTGAGAATGTTACAAGGGGTGGTAGATGGAGTGTATAGTCCTGCCGCAGGAGTAACCAGAGGAACAGGAGTAAGATTACGTTTTAAGTACGGTTTTAAAAATGAAATGGGAGGTAAAACTGGAACAACTCAAAACCAGTCAGATGGTTATTTTATGGGTATAACACCTAATTTAGTCACAGGTGTGTGGAGTGGTTGTGAGGATAGAGCAGCTCACTTTAGAACGATACATTATGGACAAGGAGCTAATATGGCATTGCCGGTTTTTGCAGAATATATGCAGAGGGTATATGCCGACACTTTAGAGTCAGGAATTTACCCAATTGACTTTGATATACCCAAGTCAGTGGATCTAAAATTAGATTGTGGAGAAGCAACTAATAGTATTGGGACTGAAGAATTTGATGAAGAATTTTAAATTATGATAAATAAAATAGTTGATAATATTGAACAGGCACTTGAAGGAGTGGAAAGCAATATGACTTTTATGTTTGGTGGTTTTGGGCTTTCAGGAATTCCTGAAAATGCAATTACTTCTCTTTCCCAGAAAGAAATTTTTGGACTGACCTGTATTTCTAATAATGCTGGAGTTGATAACTTTGGATTGGGACTTTTACTACAGAGAAAGCAAATTAAAAAAATGATTTCCTCTTATGTAGGAGAGAATGCTGAGTTTGAACGACAAATGTTAAGTGGTGAATTGGAAGTGGATTTAATCCCACAAGGTTCTTTGGCAGAAAGATGCCGAGCAGCAGGAGCAGGAATACCTGCATTTTTCACTCCTGCAGGATACGGTACTGAAGTAGCGCAAGGAAAAGAGGTAAGAGAATATAACGGTAAACCTCATATTCTGGAAACAGCACTAACAGCAGACTTTGCGTTTGTAAAGGCATGGAAAGGTGACACTGCAGGGAATCTAATTTTTAAAGGTACTGCCAGGAATTTTAATCCACTTATGGCTATGGCAGGGAAAATTACGGTTGCTGAAGTAGAAGAATTAGTTCCAGCAGGAGAGCTAGACCCAAATCAAATTCACACACCAGGAATTTTTGTACAAAGAATCTTTCAAGGAGTGAATTACGAGAAAAGGATAGAACAAAGAACAGTTAGAACTAAAAAATAATGGCATTAGATAAAAACCAAATAGCACAAAGAATTGCTCAAGAATTAGAGCATAATACCTATGTAAATTTAGGGATTGGAATTCCAACCTTGGTTGCAAACTATATTCCTAAGGGAATTGATATTGAATTTCAATCAGAAAATGGAGTGTTAGGAATGGGCCCTTTTCCTTTTGAGGGAGAGGAAGATCCTGATATGATAAATGCAGGAAAACAAACGATTACGACCATGCCTGGGGCAGCTCTTTTTGATTCTGCTACTTCCTTTGCTATGATTAGAGGGCAACATGTTCAACTTACTGTTTTGGGCGCAATGGAAGTTTCCGAAAATGGAGATATTGCCAATTGGAAAATCCCTGGGAAAATGGTAAAAGGAATGGGTGGCGCTATGGATTTAGTAGCCTCAGCTGACAATATTATAGTAGCTATGATGCACACTAACCGACAAGGAGAAAGCAAGATTTTGAAGCAATGTACTTTGCCAATTACTGGAGTAAATTGCGTAAAGAAAGTAGTAACTAACTTAGCTGTTTTGGAAGTTACCAAAGACGGTTTTAAACTTTTGGAAAGAGCGCCAGGCGTTAGTGTTGAAGAAATAAAAAATGCGACTGAAGCTAATCTAATTATTGAAGGAGAAGTTCCTGAAATGAATATCTAAGAAAAAAGCAAAAGTAAGACTCATTCATTCAGAAAGAGTGGAGGAAGGTATATTTGGTTCCCAAAATATAAAATTGGAATTGGTTATAGAAGAATATCACACATTCTAACTGAAAAAGGTTATCGGAGTGTAAGAACAAACAGTATATTAAAGAATTCATACATCTACACAATTTACAGTAAAGGTAAGATTAGAGAAAACAGAATTAACAGAAGTTTTGATTCTAAATTTGAAAATATTATTTGGAATCTTGTATTTTGAATCTAAAAATCTGGAAATCACCCTTATCACTACCTCTATCTGAAGAAAAATAAATAAAATTATCACTTGTCCAAGATGGAGAATAATCATATGACTCGTTTTTGGTATGCTGAGTTAAATTGTCTCCGGTTATATCTATAGTGTAAATATTCGGATCACTTTTTTGATCCTTCTTTTTTTCTTTTTCAAGAGTAAACACTAAGCTATTGCCATCCGGGCTCCATGATGGCTGAATTGCGTAACCAAGATTACTGTTTGTTAATTGTTTTGGAGAACCTCCTTCTGTATCCATAACCCATATTGTTCCTGTCTCATCAGTCTTTCTTTTATTTAAATCATATTTAACAAAAGCAATCTGTTTCCCATCTGGAGAGAATTTAGGAAAACTTCCATTCCCAATCATTTTTAATTCTCCAGTATTAATATTTTTAATCCAAATCTGATTATCTGTGATCTTAATTGTAAGAGCATCAATTATTCTCTTTTGATCAACTTCCATTTTTATATAACTTTTTGCAAGGGCCCCTTTTTCAAATACGATTTGAGATCCATCAGGAGACCAACATGGATTCCCCTCCTGCCCATCAGTATTAGTCACCTGTGATATTGCCTTTCCTTTATTAGCATCAACATAATAAATATCATAATTTAAATTTGATCGATCCCAATATGCAAATGCAATCTTATTATTAGCTTTACAATAATTGGGAGTTCTATTATAATTTGGGCCTTCTGTCTTTTGTATAACCCCTTGAGAAAGAACATTGTCTTTCATGTAAATATTTGTATAACCTTCACTACCTTTTTCTTGTGAAGTAAATATTAGATTTGTATTAGCAAATCCTCCTGTTGACTCTGAAGAAATTTTTTCTCCTTGGGTTATTTTAGTTAAAGAGTCGAAACTTTCTCCCGATCCAGTTAATAAGAATTTAGTACTACATGAACTAAATAAAAAAAGGATACATACATATATATATTTCTTCATTTCTTGAATTTTAAATAAATTAAATTTTTACAAACATACAAAATACAACCACGGTCACGGTCTAATGTCCAATAAAATTTACGATTTACACATCTTGATTTACTAATCGACATCTCCCCCAGGTTTTTGATGTTAGTCGATTAAATCGAATATTCTCACGGAAACATCACATATATTAATGTAGTACTATTAGAAATATAATATTAGTCGGAACCCTTATGTTCTAACATTCAACATTGAAACCAATTCATAGTACTTAATGGAATAGTTAAAGTGAATGGTAACAAGTAAAAATCAATAACAAGATTTTACAATTTGACTAAAGAAGTTTTTGGATCTAAATCGGTGAAACCAAATTACTCAACCGTAGCGGATTTGGCTAAATTTCTTGGACTCAATTTACTTTAATGCCTTTACTTTCTAAATGCTTTTTTATGTCTTCCAATTTTCCTTCAGGGATAGCATCAATTAATTTCTGAGTATATTTGGTTGCCGGTTTGTTGTAAATTTGGTCAGCATCTCCCATTTCTTCAATTTTTCCTGCTTGCATAACAACCATACTATCACTCATGTATTTTACAACTGATAAATCATGAGAAATAAAGATATAGGTTA